>NZ_JBQENU010000001.1:0-45929 GCF_052044605.1 Bacillus sp. 22483
CTTCTCCTCAGTCTCTGACAAAGCATATTCATCTTTTAGATTTTGATCAAGTTCTATTAAATCTTTAACCGTTTTCTTCCGTTCACCTTCCGCATCTGCAATCTTTTCGTCAAAGGTTTTACTATCAAATACCTCCAGAGAAATGAGGTCGTCAATATCTTGAAAAATCGTTTTGAGTGCCTTTTTTTGATCCTTCACGATGCTTTTGGCATTCTTGATTCCCATATGTACAGCGTTGTCTAAAAAGTGTTCTTCTACAAAGGTGTCGCCGCCAAAATTTGTATCATCAAGTGTCCCAGAAACACCTTCATGAAAGGCTTTTTGTTTATCAATGAAACTAATAAACATGTCCACATTTCCGGCGAGTTCTTTGTAGAAGCTTTTAATGTTATCGGCACCTTTTCCAGTGAAGTCGTCACCGAGATTGGCAACACCTTGAAGTGCCTTTTTTAAATCTATCATTTGTTCACGGAGTTCCTGATAGTGTTTTGCCCTTGTATCCATGGCACTGGTTAGTGCTTGTGCATCAAGTATCTTGCCCAGAAGAATTCACTCCTTCCTATTCATTGACGAGGTCAATTTTACCAACACGAAGTTTGTCATTAAATAGGAATATAGATACAAAAACAGTACTTAATATGTAAATGATCAGAAGCATATCCTCACTATTTTATTTTTCAAAGAAAAGCACTCCCTTAACATTGTGCTCTCTTAAGACTTAGACTTAAGCAATTGTAGCTCTTGGTCCATAATATCTGCTGCTTCGTTAATAAATTGAATGATCAAGTCTAAATCTTCTCGTTTGTATTCGTTTGTGAGCTGTTTAGTTGATGCCGATAAAGATTGAAAGAGTTCCTTCACTTGTGATTTCCCCGCTGTTAATGGAACAATGATGACCCTTCGCTTGTCTTTTGGGTCCTTCTCCCTTTTGACGTAGCCTGCTTTTTCTAACCGGTCAATGAGAGCTGTGACCGCACCTGAGCTAAGACCGGTTTTTTCACTTAATTCTCCTGCTGTGAGAGGACCAAGTTCGTTTAATAAATCGGCTGATTTGAGATCTGTTGGGAAAAGGCCGAGCGATTGAGCGGCTGCTTGGTGAAATAGGACTGTTCGTGTAGCAAGGCGTCTCATCGTATGAATGATCAGGTCTGCTTTGTCTTCTGCGTCGTTCTTTATTGACAACTTGTTCTCCTCCCTTTAAAATCAATTTATCTTGATCATCAAGATAAATGTTCTCTTACTTTATAATTAACTTGATCATAGCAAAAAAGTGAAGAGAACGTAAGCAGGAGGTAAATGAAATGAATAACGTGGATCATAAAGGCAAGGCATCCACTCGCTTTGTTGTCATCGGTTTGCTGTTAGGGATTTTTATGGCAGCGATGGACAACACCATTGTCGCAACAGCAATGGGAAGCATCGTCGCCGATTTGGGCAGTTTTGATAAATTTGCTTGGGTGACTGCTTCTTACATGGTGGCAGTGATGGCCGGTATGCCGATTTATGGAAAGCTTTCAGATATGTATGGTCGAAAGCGTTTTTTTCTGTTTGGACTTATTTTCTTTTTAATTGGATCTGCGCTGTGCGGCATCGCACAAACAATGGATCAGCTCATTATTTACCGTGCGATTCAAGGACTTGGAGGCGGTGCTCTTCTTCCGATCGCTTTCACAATTATCTTTGATATCTTCCCGCCAGAAAAGCGCGGGAAAATGTCCGGTATGTTTGGTGCAGTTTTTGGTCTATCCAGTGTATTAGGCCCGCTGTTAGGAGCGATTATTACGGATTCGATCGGCTGGCATTGGGTGTTTTATATTAACGTACCAATCGGTATTGTCAGTGTGTTCTTGATCGCCAAATTTTATCAAGAATCGCTCGAGCATCGTAAGCAGAAAATTGACTGGTCAGGTGCCATTACACTTGTCGTTGCGGTTGTCAGTTTAATGTTCGCCCTTGAGCTTGGCGGTAAATCGTATGCATGGGATTCTGTTCAAATCTTGACACTATTTGCTGTGTTTGTTGTCTTCGGAACCATCTTCTTCATTGTTGAACGAAAGGCCGAAGAACCGATTATTTCTTTTTGGATGTTTAAAAATCGTTTGTTTGCGACATCTCAAATTTTGGCGTTTTTATATGGCGGGACGTTTATTATTCTAGCTGTCTTTATTCCTATCTTCGTCCAGGCGGTGTACGGTGAATCTGCAACAAGTGCCGGGTTCATTTTAACACCGATGATGATTGGGTCTGTGATTGGCAGTATGATTGGTGGAACGATGCAGACGAAAGTACCTTTTAGACGATTAATGACGATTTCTGTGATTTCATTTTTTGCTGGCATGCTGCTGCTTGCCAATATGTCGCCTGATACAGCAAGATTGTGGCTTACGCTCTTTATGATGATTTCAGGTTTTGGCGTTGGATTTAGCTTCTCCCTTCTGCCATCTGCTTCAATGAATGATCTCTCTCCGCGCTACCGCGGCAGTGCTAATTCTACCAATTCATTCATGAGATCACTTGGGATGACTTTAGGCGTGACGATTTTTGGAACGATTCAAACCAATGTCCTGACAAATCGTTTAGCAGATGCTTTTAGCGGAATGAAAGGAGCTTCTTCTCAAGTTGGTGACCCACAAGCCATTTTCCAAGAGGGGGCACGCTCACAAATTCCGCCTGATATTTTAAATAAAGTGATTGATGCGATGTCACAAAGTATTACGTATGTATTTATGATTGCTTTATTCCCGATTGCACTTGCGGCGATTACGGTCGTATTTATGGGAAATGCACGAGTACGTACATCAAATGAAATGAAAGAAAGCGAATAATGTAAAAAAAGCAGAGCGATGCGGCTCTGCTTTTTTTCATCTTATTGATATAAAAGTTGGGCTTTTCCTTCACTGCCAACGATCTTTATTTTAGATGTGACCATGTCTTTGGCTGCTTGTTTTGCTTTTTGTAAATACATACGCGGATCTAAGCTTTCAGGTTCGTTTGAGAAATGATCACGAATCGCTTCAGAGTATGCATTTTTCAGTTCAGTGGACACATTGACCTTTGCCATACCGAGTGCGACACATCTTTTGACATCCTCATCTGGTACAGCTGAACCACCATGAAGGACAAGTGGCACTTCGACAAGCGCTGCAATTTGTTCAATGCGGTCAAAGTCGATATCCGGCACCCCTTTATAGATGCCGTGGGCCGTGCCGATCGCAGGTGCTAAAGTAGGTACACTAGTTTCATCTACAAATTGACGGCATTCTGATGGAATGGCTTTTTGAGCATCCTTTTCATCCACGACAATATCATCTTCTACCCCGCCTACCTTGCCTAACTCGGCTTCTACATTCACACCTACTTTTAAGGCAAGGTCCACCACTTCTTTTGTGCGGCGTACATTTTCTTCATATGAATGCATGGAAGCATCGATCATCACGGATGTATATCCCGCTCGTATACAAGTAAGAATCACATCAAAATCAGTGCAATGATCGAGATGAAGGCCGATTGGTATTTGGTATTGATCAGCTGCCGCCTTTACTGTATCTGCAATGGCTTTTGCGCCAAGCGATTGGACCGTGCCAACCGTTGTTTGCAAAATGACAGGTGATTTTAATTCAGCTGCCGTTTCAAGTACCCAGTAAATACTATCAAAGGAATGTACATTGAATGCGACAATTCCGTATTTTTCTTTTTTTGCTGCTTCAAGCATGGGTGTTGTGGAAAGTAAAGGCATAGTCAAACATCCTCTCTTGTCAAAATCTCTGTTTTTAATAAAGTGAGCATTTCTTCATTTGTTCTTGTTTCGAGCAGTTTTTGCCGTTTCGTTTCATCCATTAATCCTCGTGAAAGAGCAGAAAGTGCTTGTAAGTGAGTAGTTCCTGCTTCACTTTTTGGAATGAGTAAGGATAAGAAGAAAAAGCAAGGCTTCCCATCAAAAGCGTCCCATTCGATTCCGGTTTCTGTACGGACGATGACGAGTGCCGGTTTTGTGATGGCGTCTGACTGTGTATGCGGAATGGCAAATCCATCTTGAAAGCCGGTTGTACTCAGAGCTTCTCTTTCAGCTAGTCCTTTTTTGACTGCCTCAGGAGATGTACAAATACCTGCTTCAGCGGCAATGTCAGCTATGGCTGCGAAAACGCCAGCCTGTGAAGAAGCCGTTTCATGTAGATTCATATAAATATGTTCCATCATTTCTCTTCCTCCCTATTAAACTGCGGGTTTGTCTATTTTCTTGCGGTAAAGTCCGTATAGAATCGCACCTACAAGTGATCCGATGAGTATGGAAAGCACCCACTGAAATGCCCCTGTGACGACTGGTAAGACAAGGAATCCACCATGCGGAGCAGGAACCTGTACGCCAAACAGATAGGTCAAAATGGCAGAGATGGCCGAGCCAAACATGATAATTGGCAGGACAACGACTGGGTTTTTTGCTGCAAATGGAATGGCTCCTTCGGTAATATGAGTCGCTCCGAGAATATAGTTGATCATCCCAGCATTTCGTTCTTGTGGTGTAAAATGTTTTCGGAAAATCGTTGTGGCAATCGCAATGATAAGCGGTGGTGTGATACATGCTGCTGACACCCCTGCCATGAAGTAAAGGTTACCTTCTGCGAGTAAAGCCGTTCCTGTGACATAGGCTGCTTTGTTAAAAGGTCCTCCCATATCAAATCCACACATGGCTCCAACAATTAAACCTAAAAGCAATGGATTTGTGGATTGAACTGATGAGAGAAAATCCATTAATGAATTATTTAGCCCTGTGATTGGAACTAATAGCGGGGTCATGACAGCCCCAATTAAGAAAATACCAATGACAGGATAGATGAAAATTGATTTTAATCCGTCAAGTGATGCTGGTAATTTTTGAAGCAGGAATTGAAGAAGTACGATGATATACCCTGCTGCAAAACCAGCGATAATACCACCTAAGAATCCAGCGCCTCCATCGTTTGCAAGCAAGCCACCGATAAATCCGACAACCATCCCTGGGCGTTTGGCGATTGAATCAGCGATAAATGCTGCTAAAATAGGTACCATTAAGCTAAAGCCGAGTCCGCCAATGTTTTTCAAGTAGGCAGCAAACGGATGATACGTTTCATGCTGAGGATCAGCTGAGTAAATACCGAATAGAAAAGATAAAGCAATTAAGACCCCGCCTCCAACAACAAATGGAAGCATGTGTGATACACCGTTCATTAAATGTTTGTAGATGGTGTGTATCCACTTATTCGCTGACTTTTGTTGAGCTGATGAAGGCGCAGATGTTTTTTCTGTTCCAGAAGCTCTTCCTTTCACTTGATGAACGGGAGCTTCTCCATTGATAATGCCTTGAATCAGTTCATTTGGTGTGCGAATCCCCTTTGCTACAGGCACTTCAATGAGTGGTTTGCCGTGAAAACGATCTGTATTCACATCTTTGTCAGCAGCGACAATGACCCCATCGGCCTCCAAAATGTCTTGATCCGTTAAAGCGTTTTCAATTCCTACTTGACCATGCGTTTCAACTTTGATGTCGACCCCTAATTGCTCAGCTGCGATTTTTAATGCCTCTGCTGCCATAAATGTGTGCGCAATGCCTGTTGGACAGCCAGTGGCAGCGACAATTTTCTTGCGGCTCATGTGAACTCCCCCTTATATGTTCTGAATGTGTATTTGCTCAATTAATGAATCAATGTCATGTAAATCACTTAACCCTTTTGAAAAGGCGGTAGATGCCCCTGTTGCAATGCCGTAGCGTAAGCATTCTTCATGAGGTCGTCCTTCCAGCTGTTTACTTAGGAATGCAGCGAGCATGGCATCACCAGAACAAGCCGTGTTTACGACCGTTCCTATTGGTGCATTTCCTTTTAATACGGCTTCGTTTGTAAGGAATAGTGCACCTTCTCCTCCTCGGGAAATGAGTACTTGCTCTGCACCCATCTCGATCAGCTTTCGTCCTGATTCAACGAGTTCTGTTTCTGATAAATGGTGGGTTTTTCCAAAAAATGCGGCAATCTCTTCTTCATTTGGTTTTAGTAAATATGGTTTGTATTGAAGTGTTTCTAAAACCGCTTTAGAACTTGTGTCTAAAATAAATTTCACGTTGTTTTGATGACAAATAGCGGCTATCTCTGAGAAAATGCTAGCAGGAACGCCTTTAGGCAGACTGCCTGACATAATGAAGATGCTGCCTTTTGGAATGGTCGAGATTTTTTCGCGAAAGGCATCAAGCGCTTTTGCCTCAATAGCAGGTCCTTGATTCACAAGCTTGTATTCTTCCGTTGTGTTAATAAATACATTAATGCGTGTAATCCCATCCACTGGGATAAAATCAGTTTGAATGGAGAGATCGTTTAACGATTGTTCAATATATGAACCTGAAAACCCAGCAATAAATCCTAATGCAGTGCTGGTGAAGCCATATTTCTTTAGCATAATGGAGACATTAACACCTTTTCCATTCGGCTGATAATCCTCATCTTCCGTGCGGTTGACTGTATCTGCCCGCATTTCTTTTAATGCAATATATAGGTCAATAGCAGGATTTAAGGTGCAGGTATAAATCAATTGGTTTCACCTTCTTTCTTTTCTCTAAAGAAAGTATCTCATACGATTCAGTGAAAATGTTTTCAGATTGTGTAAAGGTTTTCACGGTAAAAAGCCCCCCATCATAAAGTGTGGAAGGCTTTTTGAGTGTTTATTTCATCCGAATCACATAGGCGTCTAGTAAAATACGGGCAATGACATGAAGCGACAGGCGGGACCTGACTTCATAATCTGGGAAGAATGATTGTTCCCCTTTATATCCGACGAGTGTCATATCTGATATTTTACTTAATGTAGAATCAATTCTAGTTGTGACCGTAATGGTCGTGACCTGCTTCATACTGAGGTTTTGGCAGGCTTCCACTAGTTCTGAGGTTTCTCCATTTAATGAAACAAAGATGGCAAGCTCGTTTTTATCAATGTCACGCGATTTGAGCCGAATGATATTCGGGTCGTCATGAACTTCACATGTTTTTCCGATGAGCTGCAATTTGATGGTCATCTCTTTGGCGATCATCTCTGAAAAGCCTCTGCCAAAAATATAAATTTTGTCTGCATCATGGATCTTTTGAACCGCATCCTCAATTTGCCCAATACTTTGCAGTTGAATCGTCTTTAAGACCTCTTCTTCATTTTTTCGAATGGCTAGTTTGATGTCTTCGTCAATATTTTTTAGTTGATCACTATCATCTGTCATTTTCTTTTCTTGTTTCAATCGATATTTAAAGGATGTATAGCCATTGTATCCGATTTTCTTCATCAGTCTGACAATGGTCGCCGTCGACACATTGGCTCTTTCACTTAATGTGACGATGGATAAGGTGGAGATATCCTCTAAATGCTGGTGAATATAATGCAGTAAATAACGTTCTGTTTCACTTAACGTTTGATACACATCACTTGGTATATTAAATAATGGTTCATTCAATGCGATTCCCCCTTACTCATTTCATACTATAATTAAATGCCCTATGAAAACAAGGTGATTCTTTTATCCTGTATTTTTCATTAGAAAGCTGGATGAGTGAAATTTTGTTTTTAACATAAGCTAAGAAAAAGAACGGTTTGTGTGAAAGGAGTTGATCACTGTGCTTCAATTCTTATTTTTTCTGATCCTTTTATATGTGGTGTATGTATTTTTGACCGCATTTGTCTTGTTTTATTTACCGTTTCAAAAAACATGTAAAGAACATTGCATCTATAAAGCCTCTTCCATCTCAGGAGACGACCAAGGCATAAATCAAGTCATGCTGCTTGATGACGGGTTTGAATCAGGTCAAGTGAGAGTTCAAATGATTCGAGAGGCTAAAAAGAACATTCGTTTGAGTTATTATTCCATTCAAAAAGGAAAAACCGCCGAATGGGTGCTTGGTGCTTTAATTGAAGCTGCTGATCGAGGAGTAAAAGTTCAGCTGTTGTTAGATGGCATTTGCCATAGCCTGCGTGGACCGCTGAAGCATTTGCGTTATGCTGTGGCGAATCACCCGAATATGGCGATTCGTTTTTATGAGCCTTTTCGTTTGTTCAAGCCATGGACGTGGCATAACCGCCTTCACGATAAGCTTCTTTTGGCAGATGGCAGGGTCGCTGTCATGGGCGGCAGAAATATTGGTGATAAATACTTTGCAGATCAGCCGCCGAAAGACTTTGCATATGACCGAGATGTGCTGCTCTACAACGCCAAAAAAGGAAAAGTATTAGATGAAATGGAACAGTATTTCGTTTATTTGTGGAATCATGATTTTACGAAAAGAACAAAAGATGTATTTTCCAAGGCAAAAGCGAAAAAAGGAAAAAAGCTAAGAAAACAGCTGCTTCGATCTTATCAGGAAGCCATTCGTACAAAAGAACCCTTTGTCACGTCCACATATGATTGGGCAAAAGACGCCATTCGTGCAAAACAGATTGCATTTTTCACAAATCCAGTGGAACGCTTAAATAAACGTCCGCTCGTCTTGAAAAAGTTAAACGATCTCGCACAGCGGTCAAAGCGTTCGGTTCTTATCCAGACGCCTTATGTCATACCGACACGGCCAATGAAAGACGGACTCACGCCATTACCAAGTGATATTCAAACGACGATCGTGACGAATTCTCTTACAGCGACACCAAACCCTTTAGCATTTGCAGGATATTTAAGCACGAAAAAGGAACTCATGAAAACAGGTGTTCATTTGTATGAGTATCAAGGTCCGTATTCAATTCACGCGAAATCAATGGTCATTGATGATAACTTAAGTATTATTGGAACATATAATCTAGATGCAAGATCCAGCTTTTTAAATACTGAATCGATTTTGGTGATTGATAGTGCACCATTTGCGTTATCTCTTACGGAAGCAATCGAACGAAAAATCGCTTATAGTGTTCTCGTAGCGAAAGATCGAACAGAATATAAAGCAAGCGACTATGGACAGAAAAAAAAGCCTTTCATGAAAAGGCTCCTTTTAACTGGTTTATCTACCATAACGGTTTTATGGCGGCGGTTGATTTAAATAAAAGGGCAGCTACTTTTGTGGCAGCCCTTTTTCTCTTGACTGCTCCTCTTCTACTGGTTCCAGCTTGGTTAACTTAAATACGAGGATTCCTGCCACAATGACAAGTACACCTAATAATTTTGTAAAAGAAAATGTTACTTTTTCTAACCCAAGCCAGCCAAGCGAATCAAATAGAAGCGCACAACCTAGCTGGGAGGTGAGAACAATCGAGATTCCATAAGTGGGACCGAGACGTTTGATGCTCTGAACAAGACAGATGACAACGCCTACCCCGATGGCCCCGCTTATCCAGTACCAGGCTTCCATATGCCTTAATTGAAACATGCCGGTTCCTTCTAACAAAAGACCCATCAAAAGTGAAGCGATAAATCCCATTCCTAGAACTAGCGTCGTTGTTGACCAAGAGCCTGTATGCTCATTGACTTTACTATTAAAAATGGTTTGTAAGCTGACAAGTGCCCCAGCAGTGACAGCTAATATTATTCCTATGATCATATATAAGTCCCTTCGTTTCTTCTATTCATAAATGTTGTGTTCTGCTATTTCTAAAAGCCCTTTTTGATCACAAATCGTAATCTTTCCTCTTCGTCTTTCAATCAGCCCTTTTTCTTGGAACTGCTGAATGACCCGATTAATATGGCGGTAGCTTGTTCCAATTAAGCTCGCTGCATCCGTGAGGCGAAGCGTGCGTGCGTGCGCGTCATCATCACCTGTTAAAACAGACAATAAATAGCTTGCTAGCCTGACCTCTACAGGGTATAAAAGGTGGAAGCTTAAATCATTTGATTTTGTATAAAATTTGTTTGTGATGCCCTTGAGCAAAAAGGTTAAAACTCGAGGATCGTCCTTTGCATGCCGCATGAGGGCTTGATGAGAAATCCTCAGCATATGTACTTCTGTAACGGCTTCAACTGTATTGACCATATCTGTCTGCTGAACGTATTCAATATCTCCAATCGCTTCAAGTGGGTTTTTAAAGCAAAGAATAAATGTTTTTCCTTCCTTTGTGGTGGTGAAAATCTTTAATTTTCCTTTCACCAGCAAGTACATATACTCCCTTTTATCCCCTTTTGAACAAATCAGCTCACCTTGCTGATAGCGCCACAAGCTCACATGTGAGATGAGTTTTTGATGAAAGACATTCTGTAACTGATGCGTCTTCATATAAGAGGAAAAAAGAGATTCATCATGCAACTCCTCCATCTGATGCCCTCCTTTATAGTTTTAAGATGATGACGCCTGCAATCATTAAAAAGATGCCTGCATAATGGGGCCATTTCATTTTTTTCTTCTGAACACCAAACCATCCTTTTGCATCGATGGCAAAGGTAAACGCAAGCTGTGCGATAAGTAAAGCAGCGATGGTGAGTGTCACGCCAATGATTTGAATGGCAGTGACCTCATTAAAGATAATAATGGCTGCAAATGCACCTCCAATTAAATAAAGAGGCTGCACTTTTTTGTATTCCTTAAAGTGGCCATCCCGTACGATGAGTAAAATGACGAGAGAGATGATAAACCCTGTCAGCTGCGTGATCGTTGCCGCCTGCCACGTCCCGATATCTTGACTAATTCTGGCGTTGGCTACGCCTTGCAGTGTAATACAAGCGCCTCCTAATAATGCGAAAATAACACCTTTCATTCGTTCAAAAGCTCCTTCTTTTTTCAGTCTAGTTCCATTAAATGATAGATGCCCTCATGTTGAAAAGGACATATGTCCCACTTTGCGTATTATATCAGAAACTTTTTCTCATGCAGTTTCTCTGTTTTAGATTTTTCATAGTGGGTACAGTTTTATATCAGCTGAAAACAGAATATTGGATTGAATCACATATAAAAAGGAGACATGTCAGAATGAGAAATCAAGAGAAACACTTTATTAATGGAGAATGGGTCGCATCAACAGGAAACGAAACGACGGAGGTCATTAACCCTGCGACAGAGGAAGTCATTGGCACCATTAGTTTAGGAACGAAAGAAGATTTAGATCAAGCTGTCAAAGCAGCTCGAGCCGCCTTCCCTTCTTTCTCAAAAACATCTCGAAATGAACGAGTAGAAATGCTGGAAAACATTGTGCGCGGGTACGAAAAACGCAAGGATGAACTTGTAGAAGTGATGACACAAGAACTTGGTGCACCGCTGAAAGTGTCCGAAGAAGTTCATTACAAAATGGGTTATGAACATTTTTCTAAAGCAGCGGAAGCACTGAAATCTTATACATTTACCGAAGACCGCGGTGGACATACGATTATAAAAGAGGCGATTGGTGTCAGCGGATTGATTACACCGTGGAACTTCCCGACGAATCAGACATCTCTTAAAATTGCGGGTGCCATTGCGGCAGGTTCACCAGTTGTCTTAAAGCCAGCGGAAATTACCCCTTTTGCTGCGATGATTCTTGCAGAAATTATTGATGAAGCAGGTGTACCGAGAGGAGTCTTCAACTTAGTAAACGGAACGGGTGACGTGATTGGTGACGGCATTAGCTCACATCCTGATATTGACTTCGTTTCATTTACAGGATCAGGTGCCGTCGGCTCTAAAATTATGGAAAACGCAGCGGACAATGTGAAGAAAGTAGCACTTGAGCTTGGCGGAAAATCCCCTCTTATCGTCTTAGACGATGCAGATGTGGACGAAGCAGCAGAAACAGCCATTCATCATATTGCGATGAATACAGGTCAAGTGTGTTCTGCAGCTACACGTGTGCTAATTCCAGAATCAATGAAAGACAAGTTTGAAAAAGCGCTGCTGAACGCCCTGCCGAAGTTTACAGTTGGTGATCCGAGAGAAGATCACGCTACTGGCCCGCTTGTTTCTAAAAAGCAGTGGGATACAGTGCAATCTTATATTGAAAAAGGAATCGAAGAAGGTGCTACCCTTCTTGCTGGGGGAACTGGAAAGCCAGACGGAATCGATAAAGGATATTTCGCCAAGCATACCATTTTCACTAATGTGAAAAATGATATGACCATTGCGCAAGAAGAAATCTTTGGGCCAGTCATGAGTGTGATCACGTATCAAGACCTCGATCATGCCCTTGAGATCGCCAACGATACAGTGTATGGTCTTGCCGGGTATGTTGTTGGTCAAGATGAAAAAACATTAAAATATGTCGCTGAACATATTCGTGCCGGTCAAATCACCATTAACAATGCAGAAACAGATTACTTTGCCCCATTTGGAGGCTTTAAGCAATCAGGTATCGGAAGAGAATGGGGAGACTTCGGTATCGAGGAATATTTAGAAGTGAAAGCTGTGATGGGACTTCCAACGGCGTAATTTGAGAAGGGAGAAAAACACTGAAGTGTCTTTCTCCCCTTTTTAAGAAGTTAACAAAAAAATTTCTATCCTTTACCGTAAGATACAAAGGTCATAACCGCAGAAGTCATTTTAGGTCCCCCATTTTCACCTGAAGAATAAGCTGCATTATGGACTCCTACGATTCTATTTTTTGTATTTAACATTGCTGACCCCGATTGTCCTCCTGCTGTATCTATTTTATAAAAAGCTAAATCAGAACTTTCGGATGTCACTTTTCCTGACATTGTATATTGAGATATTTTTCCTTCTTTTGTGTTTAAGTCTCCTGGATAACCCGTAATACTTATTGTTGATCCTTTTAATTTTGAAACTTGTGATATTCCAAAGCTTCCTGTTTTATCTGCAATATTGTATCCAGGCATTGATTTTAACTTAATAATAGCATAGTCATAAATTGATTTTCCTTCTTTGATATATCCACCTGGTATTAAATAGTCTTCTACCTCATAAGCACCTAAAGAATAATGAGAATCTTTCATTTCTGGAATAGCGAATCCATATTTAATGTATTCTTTTCTATCTGAATCGTAAACACAATGAGCATTGGTTAAGATTTTATTTTTTGCAATGACGTTTGCTGTACATGAATAACCGTACTTACTGTTTTCACCATAAAAATAAGCAATTTTGTTATAAGGAGAAACTAGTGTATTGCTAACTTTTTTCCTGCCGTCTCCACCAATAACCGCAAATGGTTTTATTGTATTAGAATAATCATTTTTTAATGGTAAAAATGTATTTTTATCATAAATTTTTTCTGGTTTTAATTTGCTGGGTGTAAAATCTGCGATGTCGGATTCTTTCAATGTAGTTGCTGTTATAGGAGGAGTTCCTTCTTGATGGGAGAGATCTTTCTTATCTACCTTAGTTTTATATTCTGAAAATGGAATTTCCACTCCACCTTTGGATATTATGTCATAGGGGCTATAGGATTTTGCATTAATAGGCAGCAACAATAAACTTAAAAGGCTTACAAAAAACAAAACAAGTTTTTTATATCAATACCTCCAACATAACATTTACTATATAAAATTATGATAATTGGAAGTTTAATGGAAATCAAGAGATAGTTTTGTATTTCTTCACTGTAGTTTTTGGAGGATTAGATTCTTTTAGTTCTTCAAACCAAATTTCTATTTTTTGTCCCGGTTTCAATTTCTGCTTATTTACTTTTGATAGATCAATCACTATAAGATCAGAACTATACTTATCAACAAGAGTAGCCGATTCCAATAGATAATCATTTTTTTTAGGGGTTTTATTGTTAATAAGAAGTAAACCAACGTTCTTTTCTTTGTGTAACAGTATACCTTTAGCAGAGAAAAGCGTTTCTTTTTTTTCACTACTAGGTTCCGTATTAATTTTTTTTTCATTGACGTGAACACAACCTACTAAGAAGAGAGTAAAGATTAAGATTGAAACTTTATAAATATTCAATGTTACTTACAGCTCCTATGATTTAATAAAACTTTGATATTAACATTTTAATCTATAAAATCAATTTTTTGTTAAAAAATTTAAAATGAAGATATTAAAATCACGTTCTTTTTAGCGCCCAAGCTTTTCGAAAATTAAAAAGCTTTATTCATTTTTAAGAGTATTAGAAATCTTAATCATGACAATCAATATTATATATTTTACTTAATGGCAAACTTTCGGTAAAGTTCAAATTGAACCTATATATATAATTCCTATCGAATTAATCTATGTTTATATTCCTTGTGAGGTGGATATTGTTGCAACTTCATGTATTGAACAGTCCGTTTAGCCAGGAGCAGGCAGAGTTACTCAATCAGCTGCTTCCGACTTTAACAGATCAGCAAAAAATTTGGCTTACTGGTTATTTATCAGCGCAGGCAGCGCTTGCCGGCTCAGAAGCTGTCACTCCGGCGCCTTCTGCCGCAGCATCTGCCCAGCCTGTGAGCAAAGATGTGACCGTGCTTTATGGGTCGCAAACAGGCAATTCCGAAGGGTTAGCAAAAAAGACAGCCCAGCATCTTGAAGAGAAAGGCTTTCAAGTGACGCTCTCTTCTATGTCCGATTTTAAACCGAATAATCTGAAAAAAATAAACAATTTACTGGTCATTGTCAGCACACATGGCGAAGGAGATCCGCCGGATAATGCCCTTTCGTTCCATGAATATGTTCACGGCAGACGAGCGCCAAAGCTCGATCATTTAAGCTTTTCTGTCCTTTCATTAGGTGACAGCTCATACGAATTCTTCTGTCAGACAGGAAAAGAATTTGACGAACGCTTCCTAGAGCTTGGCGGTACTCGCCTGTTTGACCGAGTGGATTGTGACCTTGATTATGATGAGCCGTTTTCAGAATGGCTTCAAGGTGTTGCCTCTTCTTTGAGTGAAGGTGAAGCTGTATCACTGCCGCAAGAATCAGCGGGAGCCAACAGTACGGCCGTTTCTGAATATTCCAGAACGAATCCTTTTTATGCTGAAGTTCTTGAAAATATCAACTTAAATGGGCGTGGATCTAATAAAGAAACACGTCACTTAGAGCTTTCGCTTGAAGGTTCAGGTCTCGTGTATGAGCCAGGTGACAGCCTTGGCATTTATCCGACAAATGATCCTGCGCTTGTCGACGAACTGATTCAAACATGCGGGTGGAATGCAGAAGAATCCGTCACCGTTCATAAAAATGGAGACACTCTTCCTTTAAAAGAAGCACTCACCTCGCATTTTGAGATCACGGTTTTAACAAAACCACTTCTTCAAAAGATCGCTGAACTGACAAAAAGTGAATCCTTGCATGCCCTTTTAGAAGAAGGAAACGAAGAAAAACTGAAAGAATATATCGCAGGCCGGGACTTAGTAGATGCAGCTCGTGATTTCGGTCCTTTTGAAGGAACCGCCGCAGACTTCACGTCCATTTTAAGAAAAATCCCTGCACGCCTTTATTCCATTGCAAGCAGTCTCAAAGCAAATGACGAAGAGGTTCATTTGACGATAGGTGCTGTTAGATATGATGCGCACGGAAGAGAACGCCAAGGTGTCTGCTCGATTTTATGTGCAGAGCGCTTGCAGCCAGGTGATACGTTACCTGTTTATATTCAGCACAACCAAAACTTTAAGCTTCCTCAAGATCCAGATGCACCGATCATTATGGTAGGACCAGGCACAGGCATCGCCCCTTTCCGTTCATTTATGCAGGAGCGTGAGGAAATGGGTGCAAACGGAAAGTCATGGTTATTCTTCGGTGATCAGCATTTTGTGACGGATTTCTTATACCAAACGGAATGGCAAAAGTGGTTAAAAGATGGCGTCTTAACGAAAATGGACGTGGCTTTTTCAAGAGATACTGAGGAAAAAGTATATGTCCAGCACCAAATGAAGAAACAAAGCAAAGAATTATTTGAATGGCTTGAGCAAGGTGCTTACGTGTATATTTGCGGAGATGAAAAGCATATGGCGCATGATGTCCACAATACCCTTCTATCCATCATTCAAGAAGAAGGTGCGATGAGCAAAGAAAAAGCAGAAAGCTATCTTGCCAACTTACAGCAGCAAAAACGCTATCAGCGTGACGTTTATTGATTTGATGCTTGAAAGAAAGGAGCTTTTACTTACATGGTGAAGACAGCATTAACAGCGCCGGATGGACCTCCGAGCGACGTAGAGGAAATCAAAGAAAAAAGTGATTATTTACGGGGTACGTTAAAAGAAGTGATGCTTGATCCGATCTCAGCGGGAATTCCGGATGATGACAACCGTCTGATGAAGCATCACGGCAGCTACTTACAAGATGATCGTGATCTGAGAAATGAACGACAAAAACAAAAGCTTGAGCCTGCCTATCAATTTATGCTGCGTGTCCGTCTGCCTGGCGGAATCGCCACATCTAAGCAGTGGCTTGTGATGGATGAGCTTGCTCACAAATACGGAAACGGTACGTTAAAGCTGACTACTCGTGAAACCTTTCAGCTTCACGGTATTTTAAAATGGAATATGAAAAAAACCATTCAAGACATTCATTCTACTATGCTTGATACAATCGCTGCTTGCGGAGACGTGAACCGGAATGTCATGTGTACATCAAACCCCTATCAATCAGAAGTGCACCATGATGTATACGAGCTGGCGAAAAAATTAAGTGATGACCTGCTCCCGCAAACAAGAGCTTATCACGAAATTTGGCTTGATGAGGAAAAGGTTGCGGCAACGCCAGATACGGAAGTTGAACCGATGTATGGTCCGCATTATTTGCCAAGGAAATTCAAAATTGGCGTGGCGGTCCCTCCTGCTAATGACATTGATGTTTTTTCGCAGGATTTAGGCTTTATTGCCATTATCGAAAACGATCAACTGGTCGGTTTTAATGTCGCAATTGGCGGCGGAATGGGTATGACGCATGGTGATACAGCGACTTATCCGCAGCTTGCAAAGGTCATCGGCTTTTGTACACCTGAACAGGTCGTAGAAATTGCCAAACAAGTCATCACCATTCAGCGTGACTACGGAAACCGTTCCGTGCGAAAAAATGCCCGCTTTAAATATACGGTGGACCGCCTTGGTCTTGAGAATGTAAAAGAAGAGCTTGAGCGCCGTCTTGGGTTTACTCTTTTAGAGGCAAAGGATTATCACTTTGATCATAACGGTGACCGTTATGGCTGGGTAAAAGGCATTAATGGCAGATGGCATTATACGATGTTTGTAGAAGGCGGACGCATCACAGATTATGATGATTATCCGCTGATGACAGGCATCCGCGAAATCGCCAAAGTTCATACAGGTGACTTCCGTTTAACCGCCAATCAGAATTTAATCATTGGGAATGTGACAACTCATAAAAAGAAACAAATCGAACAGCTCATTCAGAAGTTTGGTTTATCAGACGGCCAGCAGCACTCCGCCCTGCGCCGCAGCTCAATGGCTTGTGTATCTTTGCCAACTTGCGGTTTAGCGATGGCTGAAGCAGAGCGCTACCTTCCTCGATTGATTGATAAAATCGAAGACATCGTTGAAGAAAACGGATTAAGTGATAAAGAAATCACCATTCGAATGACTGGTTGTCCAAATGGCTGTGCTCGTCATGCGCTTGGAGAGATTGGATTTATCGGAAAATCACCTGGTAAGTATAATATGTATCTTGGTGCCGCATTTGATGGCAGCAGATTAAGTAAATTATACCGTGAAAATGTGGGTGAGGAAGACATTTTAAAAGAACTTGGCTCTATTCTCCCCCGCTACGCAAAAGAACGAGAAGAAAATGAACATTTCGGCGATTTTGTCATTCGTGCAGGGATTGTGAAAGAGACAACAGATGGAACGAATTTTCATGTGCAATAAAAAGAGACAGGAACCATCCTGTCTCAGATTGTTGACAAAGGGCTAAAATGAACTTTATTTTAGCCCTTTGTCTTCTTTTCAGCGTGATAGAAAACCTTTGCAGCCCTAGGAAGGACGAGCATCGGCGCGGAGCGAATTTAACATTCGTGAGCACCGAAGCGCAGGACTGACACCGAATGCGAGGGTTTGCCTACACGCTGAGACAGGAACCATCCTGTCTTTTTTATTTTTTCTGTTTCTTATTCAAGTATTCGGTCAGACTCTTATATACATCTGGATTGTCTAATGAAGATAGATCTGGTGAAGGCTGCTCTTCAAACGCCCCTTTAAGTAAACGTCGTACGATTTTTCCATTCCTTGTTTTCGGCAAAGCTGAAATGAGATGAACTTCTTTTGGTGTGAGCGCTTTTCCGGCATGTGAACCAACATGGGCTGAAAGCTCTTGGATAAGGGCTGCTTCTTCAAAAGCATGCGGACTGGTCACGATGAAACAGACGAGCGCCTCCCCTTTCACCTCATCCTTTACCCCAATCACAGCGGCTTCATGCACGGCAGGATGCCAGGTAAGGATGGATTCAATTTCAGCTGGCCCGATGCGTTTCCCTGCTGTATTAATGACATCATCCGATCTGCCGGTGATGTGGAATTCTCCGTCCTCTGTTTGCATGACCCAATCTCCATGTGTCCATACACCATCAAATCGTTTGAAATACGTATCTTCATAACGCTCCGGTTCGTTCCAAAAACCACATGTCATGCCGACCCATGGCTTTTTCACCACAAGCTCCCCTACCTCATTCATCACGCTTTGCCCAGCTTCATTGTATACATCTGCCGCCATTCCTAAGATCGCCGCATTAAAGAGAATCGGTTTGATGGGTCGAAGCAGCGTACTGCCTACAATGCCACCAGAAACCTCGGTTCCTCCTGAATAATTTAAGATGGGAATGTTCTTTTGACCAATGGTGTGAAATAACCATTGCCACGGAGCTTCATTCCACGGCTCCCCAGTAGAAATAATGGCTTTGACATGCGGTAACTCGACCCCATCAATCGATTGCTGCATCGCAGAACGAACAAATGTAGGGGAAAGTCCAAAATGAGTGACTTTCTTCTCGTGGATGAATGACCAGAGCTGCTGCTCATCTGGATAATCGGGAGCGCCGTCATATAAAACGATGGCAGCGCCATTGATCAAGCCGCCAAAGACGAGGAATGGCCCCATCATCCAGCCCATATCAGTCAGCCAAAACAACCGGTCTCCTTTTGCCACATCCATACATAGCCCGGCATCAAAAGCTGCCTTTATCGGAAAGCCTGCGTGTGTATGAACGGCTCCCTTTGGTGTGCCGGTTGTGCCTGACGTATACAAGATCATCAGCGGGTCTTCATTTGTGACATAGGTCGCGCCGGTGATCGGCTGTTCTTTTAACAAATCATTCAGCAGGACATCGCCCTGATATCCGGTATGAGAGGAAGTGTGCACAATCACTTTTTGCACAGTTGTGGTTTTGTTGATGGCATCAGCCACACATTCCCGCATGTTGATCGTTTTCCCTCGCCGCATCATTTTATTCGCTGTGACGACTATGGATGCGCCTGACGCACGTATGCGTACAGTGAGTGGCTCGCTTCCATAGCCTGAGAAGACTGGGCTGAAAATCACACCAATCTTTGCAAAGGCAAGCATGACGGCGACCGTTTCTGGAAGCATTGGCATATAGATGATGGCTACATCCCCTTTTTGAAGTCCTTCTTTCAAAAAGCCAGCTGCAAGACGGCTCACTTTCTCTTGAAGTTCGAGAAATGACCATTTCTTTTCTTCACCGGCTTCATTGCTCCAAATGATGGCGGGCTGATGCTTCGTCTCTTCTTTTTCTGCCCATTTTTCCACAGCCGTTTCGGTGATGTTTAGTGTGCCGCCCTGATACCATTTCGGCCACATCAATGAGTGGTGACCTAATGCCGCTTCATATGGTTTTTTCCACTGAATGCCGACCGCCTTCTCCGCTTCTCTCCAAAACCAGTCTGTGCGATCAATACTGGCTTGATAGAATGAGTCATACGTAGAAAAACCAAGAGATTTCATCCACTGATGCAAACGTGTTTTTTGGCTCTGCTTTTCTTCCGGTATCCATTCTGGTTTCAGGTTGATCATGAGATCTGCCCCCTTTAGACCGGATAGACCGGATGTTTTCGTTTCGTAAATGTCATGTCTTTCGATGAATAGGCTACTAATCTATGACAAAGTTCCGTTCTTAGACGGTCAAATGGGATGACGCCATCGACAATCATTTCAGAGGCAAGCTCATAGATATTCATATCTTCCTGGTATTCCTTCCGTTTCTCTTGTATAAATGAAGCCCTCTCTTCGGGCGGGAGTTCTGCAATTTTATTTGCATAGACGGCATTTACAGCGGCTTCTGGACCCATCACAGCGATTTGCGCCGATGGAAGAGCGAGACAGCAGTCTGGCTCAAAAGCAGGGCCTGCCATTGCATATAGTCCTGCTCCGTATGCTTTACGGACGATGACGGATATTTTCGGAACGGTCGCCTCTGACATAGCGGAGATCATTTTTGCCCCATGACGAATAATGCCGGCTTGTTCCACTTTTGTTCCAATCATAAATCCTGGTATGTCCGCAAGAAAGAGCAGCGGGATATGAAAGGCATCACAGAGCTGAATAAACTTGGCGGCTTTATCAGCTGAGTCGTGGAATAATACGCCGCCTTTGACCCTTGGCTGATTGGCAATGAGACCGATAGGCTGACCGTTCATTCTGCCAAAGCCGGTGATTAACTCTGCGGCAAACAGCTTTTTGATTTCAAAAAATGACCCTTCATCAATCAGTAAATCGATGAGTTGATACATATCAAATGGGGTATTCTGGCCTTTAGGGATTAAGTCTTGGATGGTAATTTCAGATGGTTTAGGTGCTTTTGCTGCTGTCATTTTTGGTTTTTCTGTATAGTTGGCAGGCATATAGGTTAAATAATCACGTGCAATTTGAATGGCCTCTTCCTCTGTTTTGGCTAATATATCTCCGCATCCAGAAATGCTGCAATGCATTTTCGCACCGCCCATTTCCTCAAGTGATACTTTTTCACCGATCACCATTTCAGCCATTCGCGGCGAGCCTAAATACATAGAGGCATTTCCTTCGACCATGACGACAATGTCACAAAAAGCAGGGATATACGCACCACCGGCTGCAGATGGACCGAAGAGTAAACAAATTTGTGGGATACGCCCAGACAGCTTGACTTGGTTATAAAAAATGCGCCCTGCTCCTCTTCTGCCTGGGAACATGGCGATTTGATCAGTGATTCTTGCACCCGCAGAATCGACTAGATACAGCATAGGACAATTGAGTTTCTTGGCCGTTTCTTGAATTCGAATGATTTTTTCTACTGTTTTGACGCCCCACGATCCTGCTTTAACCGTAGAGTCGTTTGCCATGACGCAAACAGTCTGCCCATTCATACGCCCGGTTCCTGTGACGACACCATCTGCTGGTAAATGTTCATCTTTGCACTCTGCAAACATGGCATCTTCAATGAAAGAATCCTCATCTAATAACAAATGGAGGCGATCACGGACAAATAATTTTCCTTTTTCTTTGTTTTTTTGATGGTAGCGTTCTGCCCCGCCCTTTTCAATTTGTTGTTTTTTTAATTCATATTCTTCGATCATAAACATACCCCTCTCTTGCTATTTCCCTCTGTAATAAGGCGTTCGTTTTTCTTGAAAAGCCTTGAGACCTTCTAGTCGATCTTCTGTATGAATTAGCCGAAGATAGGCTTCGTATTCTTTCGTCAGCCCTGTTTGCAAATCGTGATCAAGGCTGGATTGAATGGCTTGTTTTGCTTCTTTTAAAGCAATCGGTCCATTCTTGGTGATTTGTTTTGCGAGTGTGATGGCATCATTCATCAGTGAATCGGCTGTAGAGATACGTTCAATCAGTCCGATTTGAACGGCTTCTTCTGCTCGTAAAGAAGTGCCTGTGAAGATCATTTCTTTCGCTTTCCCGGGTCCGATCAGGCGCGGAAGTCTTTGTGTGCCCCCTGCTCCCGGCAGGATAGCTAGTCCTGTTTCCGGCAGGCCGAGCGCTGCACCCGCTCTTGCGATGCGGAGATCACAGGCGAGCGCGAGCTCAAGACCTCCGCCAAGTGCGTGTCCGTTTATCACGGCAATGACAGGAACAGGCAAAGATTCAATGTCTGTAAAGGTTTGCTGAATGGTCAGAACGGCTTCTTTGGCTTCTTGTTCTGTCATTAATCGCCGTTCTTTTAAGTCTGCTCCTGCGCAAAAAACTTTAGCGCCAGCTCCTGTCATGAGCAAAGAGCGAATGTTTGCATCATGTTTGATTTCTTGAATCGTTTGATTGATTTCCTCTAGCATAGCAGCTGATAGAGCATTGGCTTGTGCTGGTCTGTTTAAGGTCATGATGCCAATGTGATCATCTTGTATTGAAAAATTGACCAATGATGTCATGTGATTCACCCTTTATCAAGTAGTGTGAGACTGAAAAGCGCGTAAACAGTGACTTGGCAGGGTTCGATCCACTTTTGCTTCAATCCATTCAGCCGCTTTGATCAAGCGAGGGAGGTCGACATTTGTTTCGATCCCGAGTTTGTGAAGCATGTGTACCACGTCTTCTGTCGCCACGTTTCCGCTGGAGCCAGGTGCATAAGGACAGCCGCCAAGCCCCCCGCTAGAGGCATCAAACATGGTGATGCCGGCTTTTAATGCTGTATAAATATTGGCAAGCCCCATTCCTTTCGTATCATGAAAATGAAGCGCGATTTTATCAGCAGGAAAGCGTTCAAGTAAAAGGTCTAACCGTCTTTCTACTTGCAGCGGATGGGCTTCCCCAATGGTATCCCCAAGTGATATTTCATCAATGCCGAAGGACAGCAACTGTTCCGTTAATCGCAGCACTTGGTCCATCGGTACTTGTCTTTCATAAGGACATCCAAACACGGTTGAAATATAGGCCCGCGTTTGCCGTCCTTCTGCTTTTAAATCGGCTGTCATTTGTTTGATCACAGGCAATGTTTCCTGTATAGATCGATTCATATTCTTTTTGTTATGTGTCTCACTCGCTGAGATAAACATAGCCCCTAGCTCAAGGTTTGCTTCAAAAAAATGAGCTAACCCCTTTTCATTTGGGATGAGTGCGGCATAGGTAATATCCTCTTTTTTGTTTAATGATTGGGCTAATTCTTTGGCGTCTTTTAAGGCTGGAACCCATTTCGGATGAACAAATGAGGTGACTTCAATATAAGGAAGATGGGCTTCTTCGAGTAAATGGATCCATGTTCGCTTCTCCATTGTGTCCAGCCAAACGGATTCATTTTGCAGGCCATCGCGCGGGCCGACCTCTCTAATGAGCACGTTTTTTGGTAATGCCATGCGGCTTTCCCCCTATTCTGTCAGCTCTAAAAGTACCTCTCCCTCGTCAACAAAGTCCCCCTCCGCCTTATACACTTTACTGATCACACCTGCTTCTTCTGCAACAATGGGAATCTCCATTTTCATCGATTCTAAGATGGCGACTTCCTGTCCTTTTTGCACATCATCACCCTGTTTCACAAGAAGCTTCCATAAGTTTCCGGCCATTTGTATCGTGACAGTTTTCATGAACGGTTTTCCTCCCTTTTTTTCATCAGATAATCGGTTGTGATGCTGCCATGTAAAAAGGCAGTTGATTCGGCCATTTCCTTTAAAAGCGGTACATTGGTTTTGATCCCTTCTATTTCATATGCTTGTAATGCTGCTTTTAATCGTTCTATGGCGAGTTTTCGAGTATCACCGTACACAATCATTTTCGCAATCATTGGATCGTAAAATGGGGTAATGACACTTCCGCTCGTTACGCTTGACTCATGACGGATATATGGGG
Source organism: Bacillus sp. 22483 (assembly GCF_052044605.1). Taxonomy (NCBI): domain Bacteria; kingdom Bacillati; phylum Bacillota; class Bacilli; order Caryophanales; family Bacillaceae; genus Bacillus; species Bacillus sp. 22483. The sequence continues at coordinate 23,565 of NZ_JBQENU010000001.1, forward strand.
CATCAGGTGTAGAAAGCCGAGTGATCGTGCCTGGCGAAGGGTAAAATGTCACAGGGTCTTCAGCGTATATTCTAACTTCAATCGCGTGCCCAATTTGATGAATATCCTCTTGGCTGAAGGACAGGGGCTCTAATGCTGCAATTTTTAGCTGCTCCTCGACAAGGTCAATCCCGGTAATTTCTTCAGTGACAGGGTGTTCTACTTGCAATCTCGTATTCATTTCTAAGAAATAAAATTGCTGGTTTTGATCGACTAAACATTCAATCGTGCCCGCATTTTCATACCCAATCGCTTTGGCAGCTTTGACGGCCATCTGTCCCATTTGCTGTCTCACAGTTTCTTCAAGACAGACGGCTGGTGCCTCTTCAACAATTTTCTGATGTCTTCTTTGGAGTGAACAATCTCTTTCAAATAAGTGAACGCCGTGACCGAACGAATCAAAAAGAACTTGAATTTCGATGTGCCGTGCGTGTTCAATCACCTTTTCCATGTACAACGTACCGTCTTGAAAGAAACTTTGTGCTCTTTTTTGATTTCCTTCAAACGCTCGATGCAGTTCTTCGTCATTGCGGACGAGCTGCATACCAATCCCACCGCCACCACTCGATGCTTTTAGCATAATGGGATAGCCGAGTGTCTGTGCTTTATGAACACCTTCGTCTGCATCATGGAGCGGGGCTGAAACACCAGGAACGATTGGAATGCCCGCTTGTTCCATCGTTTTTCTCGCTTCAATTTTATTTCCCATCTGCTGAATGACTTGTGCAGATGGTCCAATAAAGGCAATGCCTTCGCTCCGGCAGCGTTCAGAAAATGCCGCATTTTCTGATAAAAGACCATACCCTGGGTGGATAGCATCAGCATTTGTTTGTTTGGCAACCTTAATGATCGCTTCCATGTTTAAATAGCTTTCAGAAACTTTAGCGCCGCCGATATAATAAGCGCTGTCTGCTTCTTGCACATGAAGTGCATGCTGATCAGCCTCTGAATAAACGGCAACGGTTTTGATTCCGAGCCGTTTACATGTCCGAATCACTCTACGGGCAATTTCGCCTCGATTGGCGATCAATACTTGTTCAAACATCGCTGCCTTCACTCCTTTATTAGATCAAGCGCCTGCTTTTTCAAGCGGAATTTCTGAATTTTGCCTGAGGCGGTCATTGGGTACTCATCTGTAATGAAAAAGTATTTCGGAATTTTGTAGCGTGCCATTTGCGACTGACAATAGCTCGTTAATGTCTCAATTGAGACCGACTTCCCTTGTTTCAGCCGAATGAATGCGGCTGCTTCCTCGCCGTATGTCTCGTCAGGAATACCAACAACCTGTGCGTCAAGAATGGCAGGATGAGTGTATAGGACATCCTCAATCTCTTTTGGGTACACATTCTCTCCGCCTCTGATGATCATATCTTTGAGCCGACCTGTGATTTTCACATAACCGTCATGATCCATCTCAGCTAAATCCCCTGTATGAAGCCATCCGTCCTCATCAATGACTTCATTTGTTGCTTCTTCGTTTTTATAATAGCCCTTCATGACATGGTAACCTCTTGTACAAAGCTCTCCTTGCTGTCCTCTAGGCACTTCTTCTGATGTCCCTGGTAAAGCAATTTTGACTTCAATTTGAGGAAGCGCACGTCCGACCGTTTGAACGCGTCTTTCAAACGAATCATCCGTTCTTGTTTGGGTAATGACGGGTGAACTTTCGGTTTGACCATAGGCAATCGTGAGCTCTCTTAGTCCCATTTTTTCAATGACTGCTTTCATGACGTGGGATGGGCAGAGTGAACCGGCCATAATCCCCGTTCGTAATGTGGACAGGTCATAAGAGTGGAAATTTGGATGATCGAGCTCTGCGATGAACATGGTTGGTACACCGTGAAGAACCGTGCATTTTTCTTTTTCTACTGTTTGAAGGACTCGTTCTGGATGGAATGATTCAAGTGGAATGATCGTTCCCCCTTTTGTGAGACAAGCAAGTACACCAAGAACAGAGCCGAAGCAATGAAAAAATGGTACTGGGATACACATACGGTCCTGCTCTGTTAATTTCATACAATCTGCGATCTGACTCGCATTACAGACGATGTTTGTGTGGCTGAGCATGACGCCTTTTGGATAGCCGGTTGTGCCTGAAGTGTACTGCATATTAATAACGTCATCAGGCGTGAGCTCATTCATTCGCTTCTCCCATTGATGATCTTCGGTTCTTTTGGCTGCCACTTGAAGACGATCCCAGCTGAGCATGCCGTTTGGTACATGCTGACCGATATAGATACATCTTTTTAAATAAGGAAATTGTGTGGAAGTGATCTCCTCTTGATGAGCGGTTTGAAGTTCTGGAATCAGCTCTTCAAGCATGTTGACATAGGACGTTTCTTTAAAGCCGTCTACAATAAACAACATTTTGCTGTCAGAATGCTTGAGTAAATAGGCGAGTTCCTGTGATTGAAAATTGGTATTCACAGTGACAAGAACAGCACCAATGGAGGCGCAGGCAAATTGAAGAATGAGCCATTCAGGTATATTTGGTGCCATAATGGCGATGTGATCTCCCTTTTGAACCCCTAATGCCATGAGACCTTTACCTGTTTCCTTGACCTCTTGATAAAACGCTTCGTACGAATAACGTAAAGAACGTTCTGGGTAAACAATGGCTTCATGTGCTGGATGCTGTTCTTTTTTTTCTCTTAATAGGGAGCCAATCGTTTGCGGGTGAATCGACATCATTGCTTTCCTCCCTCATATATAGTAAGCGTTTTCATTGAGGTATTACGCTAATAACTGTCTTGCGATCACGAGCCGCTGAATTTCAGAGGTCCCTTCTCCGATTTCCATGAGCTTGGCATCTCTCACAAGTCGTTCAACACCGCATTCTTTCATATAGCCTGTTCCGCCATGAATTTGGACAGCATCAAGACTTGCTTTTGTAGCCATTTCTGAAGCAAACAGTTTGGCATAGGCTGCTTCTTTTGTAAATGGTTTGCCTTGATCTTTCAGCCAAGCGGCTTTCCAGACCATTTGTCTTGCAAGCTCTATTTGCATCGCCATATCCGCCAGCTTAAACTGAATGGCCTGGAAGGATGAGAGCGTCTTTCCAAATTGCTTTCTTTCTTTTGCATAGGAAAGTGAAGCATCAAGTGCAGCTTGTGCAATTCCGACAGATAAGGCTGCAATGGAAATTCGTCCACCGTCCAATGTATATAAAAATTGCTTGAATCCTTTCGATTTGTCTCCCAATATATGATGCGCTGGTACACGCACTTCGTCTAAAATGATTTCAGCCGTATCTGAACCGCGAACCCCCATTTTGTCATATGGGTTTGTAATCGACAGTCCCTTTTGCCCTTTCTCTACAATAAAGGCGGAGATGATCGGACGTCCGTTTTCATCATGATCTGTCACAGCGGTGACAATAATCGTTCTGGCATAATTGGCATTTGTGATCCAGCACTTTTCCCCACTGATGACATATTCTTGTCCGTCTTTAATGGCTTTTGTTTTTGTTCCTTTTGCATCTGATCCGGCATTTGGTTCTGTTAATCCGAAGGAGCCAAGCGCTGTTCCAGAGGCTAATGGAACAAGATGGTCCATCTTTTGCTCCTCCGTGCCGAAGTAATAAAGTGGACTTGCGCCTAAGGAAACCGCTGCGGCATAACTTAGACCTGTACTGGCACACTGCTTGCCAATTTCCTCTACTGCCAGTGCATACGAGATCGTATCGCCTCCAGAACCTCCATATTTCTCTGGAAAGGGTATACCCATAAAACCGAGCTCCCCCATTTTTTGAAATGTGTTCACCGGAAATACTGCCTGTTCATCAACTGTTTGGGCGTGTGGTGCAATTTCTGTTTTTGCAAATTCTTTGACCATCTGACGGATCATTTGCTGCTCTTTCGTTAATTCAAAATCCATTTTGCTTCCTCCTTTGGCGCTTTTCTATCATATTTATTATTGAAATAGCTGCTTCATGCCAAGCTTGATTGAATTCAGAAAATTAAAATAAAAATAGTAGAAAAATAGAGAAAGCAAAAAAGCATAAATGGAGGAAACCCCTCATTTATGCTGTCTTTGTTATTTTACTGTTTTTGTAGAAGGTTTGCTTTCATGATGAAGGCGATTGAGTGCTGTCACTTTATAGGTATAGCTCTTCTTTTGATTTGCTAAAATGTCTTTCGTTTGTGTGAAGGAACCTGTTTCTTTTCTGACCGTTTGCACAAATTCGTATGTCCCTTTATTCGACAATCGATAGACTGCATAATAGGATGCACTAGAGCGCGGATCATTTTGTATCTGTAAAACTGCACCATCCTCTGTCTTTTTCACAGATTGAATGATTGGTTTTTTTGGCGCTTTTTGATGAAGCCATGGCATCTCTGGTATGAGAGCCGGTTTACTATAGGTTTCTTCTATTAATCGTTTCTTTACATTCAAGGGATTCCGATTGATATCTTTCAGACTAAAATGCATGCTTCCTTGTACGAGCTGTGACTGCCTGTTCAGCTCGATCTGGCGAAAATATTCCTCAGGATCAGACCAAGCAGGATCACTGTTTTGATTGATTTTATACGTCGCTTGACCAATGTACAAGTGAACAGGCTGCCCCTTCACTTCATTTGACCACCATTTCGTCAGCACATCATAGGCAGCGGGCTGAAAGCCGATACTCCAATAAATTTGCGGGGTGATATAATCAATATGGTGCTGCTGTATCCACTCTCTTGTATCAGCATACAAATCATCATAATTGGTCATCCCTGCAGTTGTGTTTGAACCGGTTGGGTCATCTTTTATGTTGCGCCATACACCAAATGGGCTAATGCCAAATTTCACATACGGTTTTTCTTTCTTAATGGTGTTATTGATCTGCTTCACTAGCTCGTTCACATTATCCCTTCGCCAATCTTCTATATGAGTGAACTTCTTCCCGTAAGTTTCATACGTTTCTTGATCTGGAAATGGCACACCAGCGATTTTATTCGGGTAAAAATAATCATCCATATGCACCGCATCAATATCGTAGTTTTTCACTACTTCCTCTATCCCGTCAACAATGAAGTCCTGAGCATCAGGAATGCCTGGATTAAAGTACAGCTGATTTCCGTAGGCGATGGTCCACTCAGGGTGTGCTTTTGCAGGATGATCGTCTGATAACCGGTTGAGATCGGTATGATTCATGGTGATTCGATAAGGGTTAAACCAAGCATGAAATTCAAGGCCGCGTTTATGTGCTTCTTCTATCATAAATTCAAGCGGGTCATATCCAGGGTCTTTCCCTTGTGTACCAGTCAAATATTCAGACCATGGACCAAATTTTGATGGATAAAAGGCATCTGCTGTTGGTTTAATTTGCATGATGACGGCGTTCATATTCATCGCTTTGATGTCGTCTAACAGTTGAATGAACTCTTGTTTCTGCTCATCTCTGGGCAGTCCTTTCTTTGAAGGCCAATCTAAGTTATAAACTGATGCGACCCACACTGCACGCATCTCCCTTGTGCTCTCAAGCTTCCCTTTTGGCATCGAACGAGCTAGACTGCTAGACGGAATCAATAAGAAGACACCCATGAAAACTAGTGTCAGAACCGTCATACTGATCTTTTTCAGCATGTTTTGCATCACCTCATATTAAGTTTATTCTGCGTTTTGTGATGGAATGCCAGCAGATGGTGTAAGCAAGATGTTTTTTACTTTAAGCAGCTGAGCTTGCGGGACGTCGCAGGCTTCTAGTAAATACCGCTCTGCATTTCCGTATGTATCCATCATCTCATTCAGTACATCTTCAAGATAATCTTGCTGCACACCGAGCAGGGGCTGAATTTGTTCTTTTGACACCCGATATAAACTCATCATGCGAACAAATCGTTCTTGTCTTTTCACTAGCATTTTCACGCCTTCATTGGAACGCATGTATTCACTTAAAACGGTATGCACCGGCACACCCGTTGCTAATTGAATAAGAGCAGATAAAAAGCCTGTACGGTCTTTTCCGCTTGTACAGTGAAGCATAAGCGGATAATTTTTTTCATCGGACAGTAATGTAAACAATTGCTGAATCTCTTTTTTTCGCTCATAGAGCATGCTTTGATATACTTCTTTCATGATCGGTGTAAAGGATAGAGATTTTCCTTCTGCTATTAGCATACGAAACATGGTCCATTTGCTAGGCATCATGCTGTCAGGCTGCATAGGGATATGAACAATTTTGTCATGTTCCATGATCTTTGGCGGGTGTGATTTTCGTTCTGAGCTTGTACGTAGGTCACAAATCGTTTGAATTCCAAGTGTTGAGAACGTCAATATGTCTTGCTTCGTGAGACGTGATAAATCGGCAGAGCGATAAATCATTCCTTGTTTGATGACCATCTGATCCGTTGTTTGGAGTCCCCCTACTTCTCTAAAATTTGCAAGCTTTGAAAATTGTATGTTGTGTTGATTCATAGAAGTGAAAATCCTTTCTATCCTCTTTTCTCTATCATACGCTTTTATGAAAAATGAGAAAAGATAAGAGAAAAAGATCATTCGATTCTCCCATGTTGATCAGTGACATCTTTTACGTGGAATTATTGTTATAATAGAATCAGCATATTCGTATTGATTGGAGATTGTAGCATGATAAAAACAAAACGTATTCAGCAAATAAAAGAGTATGTATTTGACCGGGAATCTGCCTCTCTTGATGAGCTTGTGACGCATTTTGGCGTCTCAAAAAACACCATACGCCGAGATGTACAAGCATTGGTAGAATCCGGCGTGCTAAAGAAAGTGTACGGCGGCGTCGCTGTGAATCACTCAACATTGGTGGTGTATCAGGAGCGAAAGACTCGTCAGCTGAGTAAAAAACAATTGATCGGACAGGCAGCCGCTGCTTTTGTTGAACATGGTGATATGATTTTTGTTGATTCTGGTACAACGACACTGGAGATGCTTCCCTATTTGAAGGAGAAACGGATTACCGTTGTGACAAATAACGTGGATTTCATTACACAGGCTATGCCTTATGAACACCTCACCATCTTTTCAACCGGCGGTATGCTAGAGCGAAAAACAAATTCTTTCGTTGGTTATCAAAGTGTTGAGCGCCTAAAAGCATACAATGTCAATAAAGCATTTATTGCATCAACTGGTTTATCCATTGATCATGGCGTCACGAATTCCTCCCCGCTTGAGACAGATATTAAAAAAACGCTCGTTGAAAAAAACGCCAAAACCTTTTTATTAGTCGATGATAGTAAGTTCGACCATTATGCCTTAACCACGTTTTGTGACTTAAAAGACATAGACATCGTCGTGACGAATGAACAACCAAATGAAGATTACCTTCAATATGGAAAAGAGCATGATGTGAAATTTGTCACGCCTTAGTCCAGAGCAAAAAAGCCAAGCGTCAATGTGTGGGCTTTTTTCTTATGCGCAAAAGAGTGAAACGGCGAAGTGTTGGTTACATTATGATTGTATATTAAACACATATTTGGAGGTTGACCTGATGCCATTGTTACGATTTGACGTGATAGAGGGCCGTTCAAAAGAGGAATTAAAGAAACTGCTGGACACTTGTCATGAAGCAATGGTTGATGCCTTTGGGGTACCTGAACGAGATCGCTATCAAATTGTTCATCAGCACCGCCCTGAAGAGATGATCATTGAAGACACTGGGCTTGGTTATCCGAGAACAAAGGATCTGGTTGTCATTAGTGTTGTCAGTAAACAGCGGACGAAAGAGCAAAAGGAACAGCTTTATGCACAAATCGCAGAACGTATAGAAAAAGAATGCGGGATTGCCAAGACGGATGTGATGATCTCGATCGTGGAAAATGGAGACGCCGATTGGAGCTTCGGAATGGGTGAGGCTCAATTCATCAGAGGATGGCTTTAAAAACGGCTCAGGAGTGTGAGCCGTTTTTTGATTCATTCATTTTCAAGCTGCATGAGCAAGTTGAATAAATAGCGGTACACTGCTGAGATCACACCAATTAAAGGCGTATCTTCTTTGATGTCTTCTAGTTCAAGAAGCGGAATGTTGATATCAAATAACCCGTCTTGTCCATTAAATTGAAGCTGAGCACCATTTAATGTTGAGAGCATCTCTTTTAGTAATCCAGTATCTTTTTTAGGACGCTTCAATCCGAATAACACGGTATACGTCTGAAATACTTCATCCCATTCTATGGCAAGTCCGTCGGCTCTCACCACATCAAACCACTTCGACTCGATATAAATGAATTCTTTTTGTTGTTTTTTTACGTATGTAAGAGGTGTATTTAAAAAGGAAGCATTTTCTGTTTGAATCATTTCCTCCGATTCCTTGTCTACACGTTCTATATAAACATCAGCAAAGCGTGCTTCTTCTGTCATTTTTGCCCCTTCTAGCGGCCAATTTTGACTTGTGGCTTTGTTATATTCAAAGTCGGTGAGCGCCTGCCCTTCTTTCAATAAATCTTGTAAGCGATTTTGCAGTGACATGACTGTATCTCCTTTCATCTACTTCATATGCGCTTTTTATTTTAGCATAACACATGAAAAGAAAGATATGCCTGAGCATATGATGGTATGATAGTGTAAAAAGAAACATCTCGGAGGGGACCGTTTTGCTCACAATGACACTGGCAGAAAAAATCGTAGATGAGGTCAAAAAGGTACTGACGGAAGAAATCATCATCACACAAACAAACGGTACCATTATTGCTGCAACAGATCCAGCACGCATTGGCCAATTTCATGAAGGAGCATATGTCACATCCTTAGAAGGGCAGAAACGAATTCTCACAAAGGATGATGTGCTGCAGATGAAAGGCGTCAAAGCCGGTATCAATCTGCCTATTTATTTTAAACAAGAAGTCATTGGGGTCATTGGAATGACAGGTGATCCTAGGCATGTCTCCCCTTTTGGCGACATTTTACGTAAAATGACGGAGCTGCTCATTCAAGAGCATGAATTCTTTCAAGAAACGGAAACAGATGAACGGCAGCTTGAAGCCTTTGTATTCGACTGGCTTCACCTGCCAGAGACAGCGGTTGGTATGACCGAGAAGGCGCAGCGGCTTGGCTTTGATGTCAACAAGCAGCGTGTCGCTATTCTCATTGATTGTCAAGACGAATCGTTTATGAAGCAGGATCAATACAAACTGATGAAGGACAAATTGCAACTCACCAATCAGGAGATCATTGTGCGCTGGGGGCATGCACGTTTTTTGCTCATGCTACAAGCCACACCAGATGGTCGAGAAACATGGCACAAGCGCTTGTTCCATATTCATGCTGCGCTCACAGCGCTGTCACCATCGAGGATTTTAATGGGGGCAGGAAAACCAGCAGCTTCTCATGTCATGAAGCAGTCCTTTCATCAAGCTTTTCGCGCTTTAAAATTGGCGCATGCTGAAACACCCATTGTGTTTGATGAAGATTTGACGCTTGAACTTTTTATGGAGGAAATCAGTCAGGAAACAAAAGATGCGTTTCTTGATCGAACGATTGCGTCCCTTTTCCCCTATCCTGAACTAGTGAAAACATTGCGGGTTCTCATCGCTTCGGATTACTCATTGAAACATACAGCAGAAACTATGCATGTCCATATTAATACACTTCATTACAGATTAAAACGGATTCAGGATTTAACGACACTTGATCCAAAGCGCATGCAAGATGCGATGCTTTTTTATTTGGCCTTGCTGCTTTTAGATCATGATACAAAAAATACGATAAAACAGCCTGATATTTTGTAGAATCGTCTATAGTCATGTGGCGGTTCTTTTTTTATACTTGTAGAAACGAGACGTTAAATGAGCGGGAGTGATTGTATATGCTAGATTCAGAATTTTCAAATCAATTAAAAGAGATTGTCGGTGCGCCCAATGTCCAAGACAGCAAGGCGGATCGTCTTGCCTACTCTTATGATGCGACACCAAATTTTCAACAGATGCCAGATGCCATCGTGACACCTCGCACGGCAGAAGAAGTGCAGCAAATTGTGAAACTGTGCGCCTCTTACAAGGTGCCGATCGTCCCAAGAGGCTCAGGGACGAATCTGTGCGCAGGAACATGCCCTACTCAGGGCGGATTGGTGATTCTCTTTACTAGAATGAATCAATTATTAGAAATAGACGAAGAAAATTTAACCGCAACGGTGCAGCCTGGCTTAATTACGCAGGAGATGATTCATCAAGTAGAGGAAAAAGGTCTCTTCTACCCGCCTGATCCAAGCTCTATGAAAATTTCCACATTAGGCGGCAATATTAACGAAAATTCAGGGGGACTGCGGGGGTTAAAGTATGGAGTGACAAGGGATTATGTCCTTGGGCTTGAAGTGGTTTTGCCAAATGGTGACATCATCAAAACAGGCGGAAAGCTTGCAAAAGATGTCGCTGGCTATGATATGACTCGATTGTTCGTTGGTTCAGAAGGAACACTCGGGATTGTCACAGAAGCGGTGCTAAAGCTCCTGCCGCTTCCAGAAACGAAACAAACAATGCTTTGTTTATACGAAAGCCTTGAAGAAGCTGCGACTTCTGTATCGGCCATCATTGCTGAGCGTATCATTCCTGCTACATTAGAATTTATGGATCAGCCGACCCTTGAAGTCGTTGAAGATTTTGCAAACATCGGCCTGCCTACTGACGTTCAAGCTGTGTTATTAATTGAACAGGACGGCAACCCTGAAGCTGTTTCTCGTGATATCCAAAAAATCGCAGAAGTCTGTGAGCAGCACGGGGCTAAAAGCGTCAAGATTGCACATTCAGAAGAAGAGGCAAGTGCGCTCTTAACAGCGAGACGCTCTGCTTTATCTGCCCTCGCTCGATTAAGTCCTACAACGATTTTAGAAGATGCGACCGTTCCCCGGTCTGAAATTGCCAATATGGTTCGTGCAATCGAAGACATTGCACGAAAGTACGAGGTGAACATTTGTACGTTTGGTCATGCAGGTGATGGCAACTTACACCCCACTTGTGCGACAGATGCAAGAAATGAAGAAGAAATGAAACGTGTAGAAGCTGCCTTTCAGGCCATTTTTGAAAAAGCCGTTGCACTTGGCGGCACGATTACAGGCGAACATGGCGTAGGTCTCATGAAAGCGCCCTATTTGGAGCTGAAGGTCAAAAAAGAAGGAATCGCTGCCATGAAGGCGATTAAACAGGCACTTGACCCAGCAAATATCATGAACCCAGATAAAGTGTTTGGAAAAGCCTCAAGAAAGCGAGTGGTGGTCTCATGAGTTCTTCTTCTAAGCAAAAAGAGATCCAGCAGCAGTTTCAGGAGCAAATGGATGAAAAGGAGCTGCTTAATTGCATGCGCTGCGGATTCTGCCTCCCTTCCTGCCCTACCTATATTGAATCTGGACAACAAGAAACGCACTCTCCTCGGGGCCGAATTGCGTTAATGAAAGCTGTAAGAGATGGCGTCATTGAGCCAGATGAAGATGTTGAACATTCCCTTAATCTTTGTCTTGGCTGCCGTGCATGTGAACCAGTCTGCCCTTCTGGCGTCAAGTATGGACAGTTGCTAGAAGATGCCAGAGACATTATTCAACAACATAAAAAACAATCATTTCCTGTCAAATTGATGAGACGTGTTGTGTTTAAAGGTCTCTTTCCGTCGCAAAGTCGTATGCGACAAGCTGCTAGTTTTCTTCGATTTTATCAAACTTCTGGTCTGCAAACAGCCGCCAGGAAGACGCGCATACTGAAGCTGCTTCCCTCCCATTTACAGTTGATGGAACAGGCACTTCCAAAGGTGCCGCCTCAAAAGAAAAAACGTTTGAATGAATATAAAGCCATTGGTCAGGCAAAAAAACGGGTAGCGTTTTTTACTGGCTGTTTAATGGATACAGTTTTCTCAAACACAAACAAAGCGACCATTCATCTCTTACAGCTGGCAGGCTGCGATGTGATCGTTCCTCCTATACAAACGTGCTGCGGCGCGCTACATGGTCATAGCGGAGAAAAAGACCAAGCAAAACAGTTAGCCAAGCGGAATATTGAAGCATTCGAGGAAACAGATGCCGATGCGATCATCATGAATGCAGGCGGCTGCGGTGCCTTTTTAAGTGATTACGATCATTTGCTTCAGGATGACCCAGATTTTCAAAAACGAAGTAAAGCCTTCTCACAGAAAATAACCGATATATCAAGCATCCTTGTGGAGCTTGAGTTTCACCGCCTCATGCCACTGGTTTTGCCAGCGCAAGTAATCACCTATCAAGACTCCTGTCATTTACGAAATGGGATGAATGTACAACAGGCGCCGAGGGTGCTCATGAAAGCCATCCAAGGGGTAACGTTTAAAGAAATGAAAGATGCCGGCCGCTGCTGCGGATCTGCAGGAATCTACAATATCTTGCAGCCAGACATGTCGATGCAAATTTTAGATCATAAAATGACGGAAGCGAGCAACACAGCTGCAGCTGCCATTGTGACGTCGAATCCAGGCTGTCAATTACAAATGGCAGCAGGCGTCAAAAAGGCAGGACATATGCCTAGCATGAGAGCGATTCATCTGGCAGACTTTTTATTAGAAGCCGTTCAATATGGAAAAAAAGCGTCCAGTTCATGAAGCTGAACGCTTTTTTTATGCATATCTTCAGAAGATCGGTTGGATAATAGAGGCAAATCACGGAAGGAGATGGTTCAAGTGCTGAAGAAAAACAAATCAAAACAGAAAGACCCGAATTCAGTATTTGAAGCATTATCGCGCTCTTCTGATTTTATCAATGAATTATCAAGTTCCGGAGGTTTTCTTTACAGAATTTCTTTTTTTCGTTCTTTAATTAATGGAAATCTCCTTCATGAACAAATCTTGCCTTTTATTCAACAATTGCATCTAACACCCACCCTTGAAGAGCTGAAAGAACACATCCCAATTGAACAAGCTGTGATTACGAAGGACCTTCAAAAAGTGGAAGAAGCTCTTCATCGGGGCAGTATTGCTGTACGGATTGAGACAGATTGGGGCAATACGCTTCTCTTGCCGATTGAAGAAAAGAAAGGCAGACAAGTGGGCCCGCCTGAGATTGAATTCGGAATCATTAGTGCGCAAGAAGCGTTTGTAGAAGTGCTCGATACAAATTTAAACTTGCTCAGACGCAGGCTGCCCACTCCTGACCTTAAAGTAGTTGAACACACAGTGGGTACCCTTTCTCTAACGAAAGTAGCCGTTGTATACATAGAGAATATCGCCAACCCGCAGAACATTGAAACCGTTCTTCAGCGGATTCAAGATGTTGACTATGACCAAATTCTAGATTCTAACTATCTTGCGCAAATGCTTTATGATGTGTCCAATACAATCTTTCCATTGTTTTTAAATACAGAACGGCCAGACAGGGTTTCCTCAGGTTTAACGGAAGGAAAAATAGCCATTATGGTTGACGGTTCGCCTCATACCCTGCTTGCACCTACAATTTTACTCGAGTATTTTTCTACAATGGAAGACTATAACATGTCTTGGATCGCAGCATCCTCCTTTCGGCTGTTACGCATTTTTGCTGTAATTTTTTCTATTTTTGCAACCCCTTTGTATGTAGCTGTTTTAACGTTTCATTACGAACTGATTCCTAAGGACTTATTAGAAACGATTGTCGCATCACGCTATCTCGTGCCCTTTCCGCCTATTATTGAAGCTTTATTTTTAGAGACATCGATTGAGCTACTTAGGGAAGCCGGTTCTCGCCTTCCTGCAAAAGTCGGACAGACGCTCGGGATTGTTGGAGGTATTGTGATCGGACAGGCTGCCGTTGCAGCGGGATTAACAAGTAATATCCTGCTCATTATAGTTGCATTATCAGCTCTTGCCTCTTTCGTCACTCCTATATATAAAATGGGGACAACCATTCGTCTCTTACGTTTCCCATTCCTTTTTGCTGCACAAGTGTGGGGAGCGCTAGGGATTTCGCTGATGGGGGCTTTTCTTCTCACACATTTAATGAAATTAACGTCTATAGGACAACCTTACTTAGAGCCAATCTTTCCACTTCGATTGGCCGATTTAAAGGGGAGTTTGATTCGGCCCCAGCTCCGCTTTTTGAAAAAACGTCCAGAAAATTTACGGCCGCAAAATGAAACGATACACCGCCAAAAGCCAAAGCAAGGTCGTAAGGGGAAAAATGATTTTTATGAATAAGGAAGTGAAGGCATGAGCTCGTCTTCTGTGAAAGAAAAATTTCAAGTATCCCCTTTTTTTGTGTTTTTTCTGATCAATGCCAATCAAGTTGGTGTTGGTATTTTAAATTTCCAGACGAATCTTGTCCGGACGATTAATAATGATGGGTGGATCGCCATTTTAATTGCTGGTGCAAGCGTCAATTTGATGATTTTCCTCATTTACTTTTTGTTTAAAAAAGCACCTACTGACGAATTTAGTGACATTACGCAATCTGTGTTTGGTAAATGGCTTGGACAATTCATCAACATTCTCTACATTTTGTATTTTTCTTCATTATCTTTGATCGTGCTTGTTCATTATATGGATGTAATCCATGTTTGGCTGTTTAAAGAAATTCCTGGTCTTTTATTTGCATCAGTGCTGCTCATCCTCGTCTATTACATTCACACAGGCGGATTTAGAACAATCGCTGGCTGGGCATTCTTTAGCATTGTCCTAACGTACTGGATGACCTTTATCTGTTTTTATGTCATGAAATATAGTCACATCCGGTTTATGTTCCCAATGTTTGATCATTCATTTTCACAACTCATGATGGGGGTCAAAGATGCCTCTTTATCCATGTTTGGTTTTGGAACATTGCTTGTCTATTATCCCTTTATTAAAAAAGCACAAACGTCGCAAAAATTTGCACATATGGGAGTGTTGCTAACTACATGCCTGAATTTGCTTGTATTTCTCGTCTCTATAGCGTACTACTCAAGTGCTCAGCTCGAACTAACGAAATGGCCGACATTGACATTAACCAGCATTGTCAAACTTCCGTTTATCCAGCGCTTTGAATTTATTGAAGTGTCGCTATGGCTTTTGCTTATCGTTCCAAATATCGCTATTCCATTATGGGCAGCCAGCAGAATGGCAAAACAAGTGTTTCACACGAGCCAGTGCACCACGTTAATAGTTCTCAGCCTTCTCATTCTCGTCATGTTTTCATTTTTTATCAGAGCTACCTCATTTGAGACATTTAATAAATGGGTGGAATATAGCGGATACATCCTCGTCTATGGATTGATTGGATGTATGATCATTGTGCTGCTGCTGAAAAAAAGGTGGGTGAAAAAACGAACATGAAACATTCTATTCTGATATGTATCATGTTATTGAGTCTTTTCTTAACGAGCTGTGCACAGCCTCGTCTCTTAGATGAATTAAGTATCTCGCAGGCGGCGGGATTTGACTTATTGGAAGATGGAGAAATGAAGGGCTTCTTTGTTTTCCCTGTTTTTAAAAGCGAAGAACAAGGAAGCTATCAAATTGTAAGTGCTAAGTCAAATACCATTAGTAATATTCAGTTTCTTGTTTCGGAAAAATCGCCTTTCCCCGTTGTCATGGGACAAGTACTCGTGATTTTAATAAGTGAAAAGCTGGCGAAAGAAGTGGGTATGATTGATTTGATGAATTACATCTATCGTGATCCAATCATTGGATCTCGTCAAGTATTTGCCATAGTAGACGGAGAAGTTGAAGATTTATTGCATACAAAAATGAATCAAACCAACTTAAATATCGGTGTATATCTTTCAGATTTACTGGCTCAAAACATGCGAAACGGCAATCAACCTGTGACCAATCAGCATATTTTTATGAATCAGATGATGGCAAAAGGCGTGGATGCCTACCTCCCTTACATTAAAAATACAAGCAACTCTATTAAAGTGTCAGGTGTCGCTCTTTTTGATCAAGAAAAAATGGTTGGGCATATTCCAGGGGAAGATACGTTTACGTTTAAAGCGATGCTTGAAAATCATAAAAATGGGATTTATGAGTTTCGATTTAATGACAAAAAGAAAACCCATGTTGTCATTGAAAATATCAAATCACATGTGTCTTATCACATTAAACCAACTGAAAACCTTTCAAAAAAGCCTCATATCACCATTGATATCAAGCTGAAAGGTGAGTTAAAAGAATTCATGAAATCAAAAAAAATCGATACGCCTTCCATCTTGCAGCATGTTGAAAAAGAAGTGGAGAAGCGTGTGGCCCAGCAAGGAAAAGACCTTGTTCAATCCTTTAAAAAGCAAAAAATTGATCCACTTGGACTTGGTTTGAGGTATCGCTCTAAAGATAAAGCCATGACACCGGAGAAATGGCAAAAACTCTACCCTGATGCAGATGTCCAAGTGAATTGTCATATGAACATTGTCCAAACGGGTGTCAGCCAATAAAAAAGACTGTATGAAAAGGTTCTCCCTTCTCGTACAGTCTTTTTTAATCTTCATCTTTTACGTCCGGGTCCTCAGGGATTGGTTCATTTAAGATGTCTTGAATGAGCTCTTTATATTGTTCTAGCTGTTTCATATGGGTTTGAAACTGCCCTTGATAAATGAGATACGATTCCCCGTCAAATACGTAACGAATCTTTTTTTGCTGGATTAATTTTTCAACATATGCTTCTGATACTTCTAAGTATTCAGCTGTTTCTCCAATTGTTAAATACATGCATGTGCACCACCGTTCGTTTCATCTTACAAATTATATCACGAGCTGGTGAAAAAACAGATATCGCTTGTTCATGTTTTTTTCATCTTTTCTTCACTGAATCGTCAACTCGCTTTTGTACAGTATTCATACACCCACTCAAACACTAGGAGGTGATGATCCTTCGCATGACAAAGAAAAATATTCGGACCTATGCCACATTTTTAACTGTAGGCGCAAGCAATACGATGATTGACTTTCTGTTCTTCTTTTTTTTCACTGCTTGCTTTGTTCCCTCTTTTCTTGCACAGTGCCTGTCCTATACAGCAGGAATGCTGAACAGTTATGTTTGGAATCGAAAATGGACGTTCCAAGTAAAAAAGAAAGCGGACAGGTGGGAATGGATCAAGTGGGCCACAGTCAACGGCGCAGCGTGTCTCCTCACCTATGTTGTCTTATATGTCATGCAGCAAGCAGGTTTCTCATTATTCATTAGTAAAGCGATTGGTACCCTTCTTGGCATGATGATCACTTTTACTGGAAGCCGCCTATGGGTGTTTCCATCAGAAAACAAACGATCAGAAATGGAGCGATGATTCAATGAACATCAAAAAAGCCGTTATACCAGCAGCCGGATTAGGCACACGTTTTTTACCCGCAACGAAAGCACAGCCAAAGGAAATGCTGCCGATTATCGACAAACCCGCCATTCAATACATAGTTGAGGAGGCTGTTCAATCAGGCATTGAAGATATACTGATTATCACAGGAAGAAATAAAAAATCGATTGAAGATCACTTTGACCGTTCGATTGAGCTAGAACAGAATTTGCTTGAAAAAGGAAAAAAAGAACAGCTGGCTGAAATCAAACATATTGCGGATATGGCCAATATTCATTATATTCGTCAAAAGGAGCCCTTAGGTCTTGGACATGCGGTATTATGTGCACGTCATTTTACTGGCAATGATCCTTTTGCGGTGCTTTTAGGTGTTGATGTCATGGTGTCAGAAAGACCTGCACTCTCTCAGCTCATGGAAGTCTTTGAAGACAAACAAAGAGAGGTCATTGGCGTCCAGCAAGTGGATCGTCTAGATGTCAGTAAGTATGGTATGATAAGACCAGCTAGAGTAGACGGCCAAGTGTTTGAAGTCACAGACTTAGTGGAAAAGCCAGCTATTCATGAAGCTCCTTCCGATTTAGCCGTGATGGGCAGGTATCTGTTAACACCATTGATTTTTCCTATTCTACAAGGAATCGAGAGAGGTGCTGGGAACGAAATCCAGCTGACAGATGCGCTGAAAATCATTGCACATGAATCACCCATTTATGCAAAACAATTAGATGGGATGAGATTTGACGTTGGTGATAAGCTGGGCTCATTTAAGGCAGCGGCTGAAATTGGATTAATGCGTCATGATATGCGGCCAGCCATGCTAGCATATATGCAAAGCATACTCATGAGAGAAGCAAAACAAGCATAGGCTCTTATAAGGATGCTTGAAGAAAATTCGTATTTAAAGGCAGAGTGAAATGAATGGGAACCTTGTTTAATGAAATTTTAACCTGGCTGACAAGCCTTGGTTACGCAGGTGTTGCACTCGGACTGATGATTGAAATTATTCCGAGTGAAATTGTACTTGCCTACGGCGGATATATGGTGTCAACAGGAAGCATTGGGTTTGTTGGAGCCGTCATCGCTGGGGTTATTGGAGGAACACTTGCCCAGTGCTTTATTTACTGGATCGGCCTTTATGGCGGAAGACCTTTTTTAACAAAGTATGGGAAGTATTTATTCATCCATGAGCATCATATTGCCACGGCAGAACGCTGGTTTGACCGATATGGAACGGGTGTCGTATTTACAGCTCGTTTTATCCCAGTCGTGCGCCATGCGATCTCGATTCCAGCTGGTATTGCAAAGATGCCATTTCTCAAATTTGTTCTATTGACCGGATTAGCCGCCATCCCTTGGTCCATTCTATTTATTTATCTTGGAATGCAGCTTGGGACAAAATGGGACCACATTCAAAGTGTCGCTCACACGTATACAACACCAATTATGGTCATTGCCATCGTTCTGATCGTACTGTATTTCGTTTTGAAAAAAATTCGCACAAATCGAAAACGGACAATCTAACGAAAACGCCTTTCACTCGTCATGTGAAAGGCGTTTTTTCTATGCGTGCGTCGATTGTTTTTTCATATATTGAGATAATTCCATAATCATTGCACCCATTCTTTCAAGTGAAGGGGCTAGAATGCGGCTTATCCCCTGTTCTTTTAATGCTTCAGCTGTGACTTTTCCAACAGCTACAGCTAATACATGCTGCTCGAATAGATGTTGCAATTCTTCTTTTTTGCCCCATTCTTCTGCTAGTTTGAAAAAGGCATGAACCTGAACAGCGGTTGTAAAACAAACGGCATGGACCTTCCCTTCTTTCATTTCTTGAAGCAAAGTGTCCGCCGCCTCTGGTTCAGGGGGTGTGTGCTGATATGGCATGAGCTGCAAAACGTCTGCTCCTTTGTGATGTAAAAAATCAATGAGAGCTGGTGCATTTTCGCCGTGAAGCTGCACCATGACCCGTTTACCTTGAAGTTCTTTGTCTTCTAACTTTGAAATGAGGTCACGAACGGTTCCATCTTCATCAGAAACATCTGGCTGAATGCCGTGTTTTTTTAGAGCCGCGAACGTTTTGTATCCTCTTGAAGCGATATGGGCACTTGATAAAATGTTCATAAAAGCTTCTCCAAGCTGCAGCTCTTCTGCACTTTCAATTAATGTGTCTGTGCCGATACCCGTTGTTAAAATGACCCAATCAGCTCCCTTCTTTACAAAGATTTCTATGCCTGGCTTCAATTCCTCTTTGGCTAAAAATACAGTGCCCTGAAGAGAACGAATAACAGCTTGTCCTCCTTGCTTTTCAACAAGTGTACGCATTTCTTCTGTTTTTCTTGTTCCGCATATGGCAATGGTCTTTCCAGCTAAGCCTTTATTCATTCTCATCCCTCTTTTTCTATCACATGTATGATGTATTGTATTAAATATAGATTTATTTGGAAGACGTTGCAAGTGTCTACTAAAAAAGAGCTTGACGTTTCTATCGAATTCGAGTATCTTTTGTAAGTGCAAATTGTAGGAGGTCATTATGGAAAAACAGAATGTTCAAGCAATTCGATTATCAATCGCAGACCCAACACCACTTGGTTTGTTTGGTTTAGCAATGGTGACGCTTGTTGCGTCTTCACAAAAACTAGGAATCACAGATGGCACATCTCTCATTTTACCTTGGGCTATCTTCCTTGGAGGAATCGCGCAGCTGATCGCGTCCATACAAGATTCAAAGCATCATAATATTTTTGGAGCCACTGCCTTCGGCGCATTCGGTCTTTTTTGGATGGGCGTTGGAACCACTTGGCTCATTCAAGCTGGCGTTTTTGGGAAAACGCTTGCGGGAGCTGCGGACCCAAAACAACTAGGTTTTGCTTTTATTGGTTATTTGATTTTCAGCTTATTTATGACGATCGGTGCAATGGAAACACATAAAGTATTGTTTTTGATTTTCGTCTTTATTGATTTCTTATTCATTGGCCTGTCCCTAAGCTCGTTTGGTGTGATGTACGATGTGACTCATACGATGGCTGGTATTGCAGAATTGATTATTTCTCTTCTTTCATTTTATGGTTCTGCAGCTGTTGTGCTGAATACACATTTTGGTCGTACAGTACTGCCAGTTGGACAACCATTTCGCGTGTTTACTAAAGCATAAATAAAAAAGAACTGCTCTTGGCAGTTCTTTTTTTATTCTTATTTTTCTTGTTCCTCTTGAAATATCTCTGCAATGATTTCATAGGAACGCATTCTTTCTTGATGGTCAAACATATCAGAATTAATCATGACTTCATCTGCTTGAGTCGCCTCAATAAAGGCTTCTAACTCTTTTTTCACCTTTTGTTTATCCCCGATCATCGTCGAACTTAATTGTTCGTCCACCATCGCCTTCTCATATGGACTCCATAGCCCATCCATACTTTCAACAGGGGCTTTGAGTTTTCCTGGTGTATTGCGAATGAGGCTCAAGAAGCGCTGATAATGAGACGTCGCCAAATATTCAGCCCGCTCTGTTTGATCAGCAGCAAAAACCGTCACACCAACCATCGCATAAGGTTCTTTTAACACATCTGAAGGTTGAAATGACTGTCTGTATAATTCTAAAGCAGGAATGGTATTTTTAGGGGAGAAATGTGCCGCAAAGGCAAATGGCAGTCCCAGTTCTCCTGCAAGCCTTGCACTAAAACCACTTGAACCAAGAAGCCAAATCGGGATATCCAATCCTTCTCCCGGAACGGCTCTTACATGTTTTTTGACCTGACCAGTCGGTTTGAAATATTGCCGAAGTTCTTCAAGCTGCTCAGGGAAATCCTCCCCATTATGAAGATTACGTCTAAGTGCCCTTGCCGTTAACTGATCTGTTCCTGGTGCCCTGCCAAGACCTAAATCAATTCTCCCTGGATACAAAGTCTCCAGTGTTCCAAATTGTTCTGCAATGACGAGTGAAGAATGGTTTGGAAGCATAATCCCCCCAGAACCAACGCGGATCTTTTCAGTCCCTCCAGCAATATGTCCAATCAAGACGGATGTTGCTGAACTCGCAACCCCTTCCATATTATGATGCTCCGCAAGCCAATATCTATGGTAGCCCCACTTCTCAGCTTTTTTTGCTAAATCCATACTATGTTCAAATGACTCTTTGATTGTGCCACCTTCTGTTACAGAGGATAAATTTAACACGGAATATGCTGCACGTTGTAAAACTGATTGACTCATACATGATGCCCCATTTCTTTCAAAAATCATACTAGTTTCATTCTTTCAACACCATAACATAAAACGATTTAACTTTTAAATGATTTGATTCGATGATTTTCGAAATGATGAATTTTCTAGGTTTTACTTCCGATTTAAAAATTCGTACATAGAATGAAATATCAATTTTAGGAGATGGGCAATTTGTACAATCAATTCGATCACAAATGTCCCTTTTGCGGTAGATATCATGAGCAGCCTCATTACAAAAGATCACGTCATGACCGTCCTCAAAGAAGAGACTGTCCTTTTATTAAACAAGAACATTCAAAACAAAACAGACCTCAAGGGGATCCGTCTTGTGCAAAAGGAGAAAAACAATCAAAAATAATTCAAAGGGTTGGACGAAGAGGCCCAGCAGGTCCGGTTGGGCCTACCGGACCAACCGGACCTGCTGGCGGATTAACCGGTGTCCTCCCTTTTAACCCCTCACAATCACAAGATTACGAGGCTGGTCAAGTTGTCACGTATAATGGCAGTACTTATATTGCTAAGGTAGATGCTCCCTCAGGAATACCTGGACTTTCCCCCGACTATACCCTTTTGGCGGCTTCTGGGAAAACTGGCCCAACTGGCCCTACAGGGGTAGGATTAAGTGGTATTGAAACATATGATCCAGAAAGAGCATCAATGTATTCAGTCGGTCAAGTGGTCACTTATGAAGGTGGTACGTATATTGTGAACTCTGCTCCACCTTTAGGTACGCCAGATACGTCCCCGGATTATACGCTTTTGGCAGCACCTGGTGCTCCAGGTTCTACTGGAGTAACGGGCAGCACTGGAGCTACAGGAATTACTGGTGCAACCGGACCTACTGGGGCAACGGGAATCACAGGTGCAACTGGATCTACTGGTGCTACAGGTATCACAGGTGCTACCGGAGCTACTGGTGCTACAGGTATCACAGGTTCAACCGGTCCGACTG
>NZ_JBQENU010000001.1:45979-110925 GCF_052044605.1 Bacillus sp. 22483
TCGCGGAGTTCCTGATAGTGTTTTGCCCTTGTATCCATGGCACTGGTTAGTGCTTTTGCATCAAGTATCTTGCCCAGAAAGGTTCACTCCCTTTTCAAATAAGTATGTTTATTTTAACAATATAAAAAATTGTAATGAATAGGAAAAAAGTAGTGAGTGCTAGAGCTCTAAATACTAGATTGGTCAACACACTGCTGAAGTAATTTGACCTTTCCATCCTGGCAAAAAGCGAGATGCCGGCGAAGGTCCTGGGTTTTATGAAATTGATGAGCATGACAACAACAAAGGTCCTTTTGAAAGTAAAAAGGACTATGTGGTATTCAACAACATTCTCATGTTCGAAGTGAATAAATATAAAAAGTAAATAACATCAAAGCCATCTAGTCAAACTAGGTGGCTTTTGCGTTTGTTCGACAGTTTTCACCAATTTTAAGGCAAATTTAAGCTTCCATTTCATTTCAATTACATTAAATCTTTGTTACAATAAGACAGCTTTGCCCGAAGACACGTTCATACTTTGGACATCTTTTTTTCATCAATTCTTAAAATTTTTATGTTTTGATATGAAACTCTTTTGATGATCCATGCGTCTTTATAAGTGTCAAAAGAAAAGAGGTTATCAATATGCTATTCAAAAAGCTATCAGAAAATAAGTCTGTAAAATGGATAGGATATACAAGCTTTTACTTACTTATTTTGCTATTATTGTTCTTTATTTACGGATTCCATACAGCAAATACGGGATCATTCATTTACAACGATTTTTAATTGGAGATTAAACTATGAAACTATTACACACGATTCATGAATACCAACAAACGAAACCGACACAGCCAGCATTTGTTTCTCAACATGCTTCGATCACATATGATGAGCTTTGGCGTCTATCAGACCAAATGGCTGGTGCGATTGATACAGTCGCAACTGACAGTGCACCTGTCATTGTCTACGGTCATATGGAGCCAGAGATGCTGATTTCTTTCTTAGGCACTGTGAAATCAGGCAGACCCTATATTCCGGTCGACATTTCAATACCTGCTGAACGTATCGTCTCAATTATTGAAAGCTCAAAAGCGAGTCTATTGATTTGTGCAAATGAGCAGAATGTATTAGATGTAGAAGAACACATTGAAGTAAAGAGTGCGGCATCGCTGTTATCGCTTGAAAAAGAAGCACCGCCATCCACGCAGTGGGTTCAACAAGATGATGTTTTCTACATTATTTATACGTCTGGCAGTACCGGAAAACCGAAAGGCGTTCAGGTAACAGCCAGCAATTTAGAAAGCTTTACAGAGTGGATGTGCAGAGACTTCCCAATTGGTGAGGGGCGCACATTCTTAAATCAAGCACCATTTTCTTTTGACTTATCAGTGATGGATCTATATCCAGCGCTTCAATCAGGCGGCACGCTGTACTGTTTAGTGAAAGATCTTGTGAATAAGCCAAAGGATATGTTTGCAGCGCTTGGTCAATCTGACGTTGAAGTGTGGACATCAACACCTTCCTTTGTCCAAATGTGCTTAATGGATCCTTCCTTTACAGGGGAGCTTTTACCAGAGTTGAAAGTTTTCTTGTTCTGCGGAGAGGCACTTCCTGTCTCTGTAGCAAGCGCGCTTCTTGAGCGTTTTCCTAAGGCGCAGGTCTTTAATACGTATGGTCCAACTGAAGCAACTGTTGCAATTACATCGATTGAAGTCACGCAGGAGATTCTTGATCAGCACGATTCTTTACCAGTGGGTTATGCCAAACCGGATACAGAAATCGTCATATTAGATGAAGAAGGCAAGACACTCCCTGATGGGGAAAAAGGGGAAATTGTCATCGTGGGGCCAAGCGTCACGAGAGGCTACTTAGGTGAACAAGCCTTAACGGATAAAGTGTTCTTTGAATACGAAGGACGCCCTGCTTACCGCACAGGTGACGCAGGTGTGGCGCAGGATGGTTTGATTACGTGCCACGGTCGTCTGGACTATCAAATTAAGCTACATGGATACCGGATGGAGCTTGAAGAAATTGAATATCATGTGAGCGAGACAACGTATGTCAATGCTTGTGTGATTGTGCCATTCCAGCCAAACGGTCATGTGGAGTACTTGATTGCAGCCATTGTTCCAGCAGCGCATTCCTTTGAAAAAGAATATCAGCTGACAAGTGCGATTAAGAAAGAAATGGCGGATTCACTTCCTGCGTACATGATTCCAAGAAAGTTTGTTTATCTTGAGCAGCTGTACATGACGCCAAACGGGAAGGTTGACCGTAAAAGAATCGCGAAAGAGGTTCTTCTATGATCCCGTTTAGTTCATTCTTTTTCTTCATTCTAATTGGTATTCTTCTTTTGCCGACGATGATTCTTGGTCTACGCGGCAAAAGAATGCAGGGCTACAACATGTTTGCAACGGTTGTGGCACTCGCGCTTATTTTCTCAAAGGATGCACATGGCGCTTTGTTGCTGTTCTTGTTTACAGTGTGGCAAGTCTTGATCATCCGCCTATACCTTGCGTACCGGCTGAAGGCGAACCGTGCGTCTGTCTTCTATATGGCAGTGGTGGCATCGATTTTGCCGCTTGTACTATCAAAGGTTTTACCGTTCTTTTTAACTCATCAGCCGCATCAACCGCCGCCAATGAACTGGCTGAGCTTTTTGGGGATCTCGTACTTAACATTTAAAGGTGTTCAGCTAGTTATCGAGACAAGAGACGGCTTGATTAAAAAGAAAATCCCGATTCACCGTTTGGTCTATTTCATCGTCTTTTTCCCGACGATTTCATCAGGTCCAATCGATCGTTATCGCCGGTTTGAAAAGGATATGGATACACCGCATGAAAAAGAAGCGTACAGTGACCTTCTATATGCAGGGATTCATAAAATTTTTATTGGGTTCTTATATAAGTTCATTATTGGTTATCTCATTCACACATATATTCTCATGAATATTCATCACATTAGTAGCAGTCACTTTGTTCAACAGTTAACGTATATGTATGCGTACAGTATGTATTTGTTCTTTGACTTTGCTGGATATACAGCATTTGCTGTAGGTGTGAGTTATATCATGGGCATTAAATCACCAGAAAACTTTAATAAACCGTTTATCAGCCGTAATATTAAAGACTTCTGGAATCGCTGGCACATGTCGCTATCCTTCTGGTTCAGAGATTATGTGTTTATGAGATTTGTGTTCTTTATGACAAAGAAGAAGTGGATCAAGAACCGAATGGCTGTATCAAATATTGGGTACTTTGTCCTCTTTCTATTGATGGGTGCTTGGCATGGTCTCGCCCTTCAATACATTATTTACGGACTATACCATGCAGTTGTGATGTCCGGTTACAATTTATTTGAGAAGTGGAATAAAAAGCACAAGTGGTGGCCGGATAATAAGGTCACAATGGTAGTGTCGATCATTATTACATTCCATGTGATTTGTTTCGGATTTTATATTTTTTCAGGAAAACCATTTCATCATTAATGATTAAGGGAGTAGAGAATTATGGAATTTAAAAATCAAGTATACGGTATTATTGCAGAAGTTTGTCAGGACGACGTTGTGAAAGAAAATCCAGAGATTGCAATTTTTGACGAAGGCCTTCTAGATTCATTTGGTACAGTAGAACTACTTATGGCAATTGAAAGTCAACTTGGAATTACTGTTCCGATTACAGAGTTTGATCGTGATGTGTGGGATACACCGAATCACATTGCTGAGCAGCTGGCAGAGATGAAGTAATGAAAAAGCGTTTTTTTGGGCCGCTTATTTTAGCGGCTGTTCTATTCATTGGTGTTCTTCTTGTACCAAATGCATGGCTCTCACATCTGATCCCAAAAGACAAATTACAAAAGTCAGCCACAGAATTAGATCCAGGGATGTTCCAAGGGCTTTATTTACAAGATGAAATGCTAAAAGATCCAACTTATTTACCGATCTATGGATCTTCTGAACTATCCCGTTTTGATCCATATCACCCTTCGAATTTCTTTCATGAAAATCCTCAAGGGTTTACACCTTATCTTGTTGGAAAAGGTGGATCGCAATCATTAATTCATGCCATGAACTTTGCAGCGCATATGAATGAATTAAAAGGGAAAAAGCTTGTGTTTATCGTGTCCCCGCAGTGGTTTGTCAAAGGGGGATCAGACGAGAATCACTTTGCTCCTAACTATTCAGCGCTTCAGGCGCTTGATCTTGCTTATAATAAAGAAATTGATCCAGCTGTGAAAAAAAAGCTCATCAAAAGAATCATGAAGTTTAAGGCAGTAAAGAACGACATGGTCATCACAGAGCTTTTTAAAGCAGAGCTTTCTGGGAACAAATTCGCTTATGGCGCGATTTCTCCTATTGCAAAAATGTATTATGGCATGCTTCAAAAGAAAGACATGTACTATACGATCGGGTCTGGGCATGAGCGCAAGCATCGTCCGTCTCCTTCAGTGAAAGGGAAAACATGGACTGAGCTTGAAAAAGAAGCGAGCGTCTTAGGATCCGAAAAAGCAGGGGACAACCCGTTTTATATTGATCAGAGACTGTTTGATCGTAAGCTGAAGCCGATCATGAAAAAGATGAAGGATTCTCGTCGTGACAATTCTTATGCAGCATCACCTGAATATAAAGATTTCCAGATCATGCTGGATATTTTAAAACAGGCAGGGGCGAAGCCTTTATTTGTGACGATTCCCGTCAACGGAAAATGGTATGATTACACTGGTTTTCCGAAAGAGGGGCGTACAGATTATTATCAAAAAATCAATCGTCAAATTCGAGATAATGGGTATGAAGTCGCAGATTTGACTTCGCATGAGTATGACCCATATTTCTTTAAGGATACGATTCATGTGTCGTATAAAGGATGGGTATACATCGATAAGGCGATCGAAAAATTTTACAAAGAGCAGTAGAACGCAGCAGCTTTCTGCTGCTTTTTGTTTGTCGAATGAGTGGATTTCTTGTATAAATAAGGTGGAAGGGCTATGCTGAATATGGAGGCGATACGATGAATCGTTCTGAGAAAAAAGAACTATTAAAGCGTTCAAAGAAGCATTTTAATGATCATGCCTTTTGGGAAAAGTTAAAAAAGACGGCACAAAAAGCTGGAGTTTCTCTTGTTTATGCTGTGTTATTACTTTATTATACATTGCAAAAACCCGAAGTACCGGTTAAAGCGAAGACCCTCATCATTGGGGCGCTAGGGTACTTTATCCTTCCGATTGACCTGATCCCTGATACATTGGTGGGGATCGGCTACACAGATGATCTAGGCGCCATCACATTTGCTCTGCTTCAAGTCGCAATGTACATTGATGACGATGTCAAGGGAAAAGCGAAAGACAGGCTGGGAAAATGGTTCGGTGAAAAAAGCGATACGTCTTTCATTGATCAAAAGCTTGAAGATGGCGGTATGCCGTCTGCTTAAAGAAAAGCCTCCTAAACAGGGGCTTCAGCGTGCAGACAAACCCTCGCATTCTTTGTCAGTCCTGCGCTCCGGTACTTGTTCTTCCTAGACTTCAAGGTTTTTCAACTACGCTGAAAAAAAGACAAAGGGCTAAAATAAAGTTCATTTTAGCCCTTTGTCAACAATCTATTGCCTCCTAAACGGAGGTTTTTTTCATTATCCTAAAAATTTCACGCAAACCGGATGCGGAACGGTGATGTCTGATTGTAAGACAGTGAGTCGTCCCGTTTCCTTGTCACGTTTGTATAACACAAGGGTGCTAGATTCTTGGTTTGAGCCGACGAGAAATTCTTCTGTTGGATCAAGGACAAAGTCTCTAGGCCAATTTCCTTCAGATGAAGCAATGTCGACAAGGCTTAGTTTGCCATCATGATCTGCTTTGAAAATGGCAATGCTGTCATGTCCACGATTTCCTGCATACACAAATTGACCGTCAGAAGACACATGAATGGCGCTGCCTTGATTATTCTCTGTGAAGTCATTAGGAATGGTTGCGATCGTTTGGATCTCTTCGAAATGACCATCTTCAAAGTAACGAAGCACAATGACCTCTGAGCTGAGCTCTGTCATCACATAGGCCACAGGTTTCGTTGGGTGGAATGTGATATGACGAGGGCCGCTGCCTGGTTTTGTTTCAAATGTATGGGCAAGCTCAAGTTTGCCGTTTTCTTTCTTATACGTATAAATTCCGTCTGTGCCAAGGTCAACAGCCACTGCAAATTGTTCATCAGGTGTCAAACCCATAAAGTGAGTGTGCGGTTTTTCTTGACGGTCTTCGTTTGGTCCAGTGCCTTCATGCTGCGCTTGTGACAGCGTGCGGATCACTGAGCCGTTTTCAGCATCAATTTCGTACATCTCTGCTGTTCCTTTATGATAGTTTGCTGTAAACGCCGTTTTCGTTTGGCTGTCCACGCTGACGTGACAAGGAGAAGCCCCATCGGCAAGCTCTTGGTTGATGAAACGAAGTGCGCCGGTGTCGGCATCAATTTGATACGCAGCAAGCCCGCCCTGTGCTCCTTCTTTCACAACAGCATACACAAACTTTTGAGAATCTGAGACAGTTAAATATGTAGGATTTTCAAGTTCGGCAGCCACTTCTACTTGTTCAATCTGCTGCTTGTCCGTATTTAAAGTAAAAGAATAGATTCCTTTGCTGTCTCCCTTTGTATACGTTCCGATATAACCTCTGATGTTAGCCATGTATTGCCCTCCTTCTATTAGATGCTCTCATTCTATCACAAATTCATAGGAAAACGCTTTAGAAAGGCATGCTGAAGGAAAAAACAAACGCAATGAAATCTCACAATATTCTTCAAAAACCATGTGAAAAAATATCACAAAAGCTTGTTCAAAAGAAAACCGTTCATGTAGAGTAAATAAATTGAAGAAAAAATACAAAAAATTTTAAGTTTTTTCATTCCTTGTCTAGCAAAGGTGTAAGCGTATACATTTTATTTTGATTAGTCTAAATTGTCTAATAATTTTAAAAATGCTGTTGACACTGTATGGAAAGCGGCGTAAGATGGGTTCAACAAAAGCAAACAGACACGCAGAGTAAGCGTGAGACACTTCAATATAAAGTGTCTGAAAATTCAACTACTTTTTGTTTGAAAGAGAGGGTGCTCACTGAAGATGGAAGACCAAAAGGAACAGTGGATCTTTTTAAACGATGAACTCGTGAAAAAAGAGGATGCGAAAATTTCAGTTTATGATCATGGCTTCTTATATGGTGACGGTGTGTTCGAAGGAATACGTGTATATAACGGAAATATCTTTCGAATGAAAGAACACTTAGATCGCCTGTATGATTCCGCTAGATCGATTATGCTGAACATTCCATATTCACTTGAGGAGCTCACTGAAAAAATGATTCATACAGTTGAAAGGAACGGCCTAAAAGATGCCTATATCCGCCTTGTTGTCTCAAGAGGAGCCGGTGATCTTGGCTTAGATCCAAACAACTGCGGGAGAGCCAACACAGTGATCATTGTAGAGCCGCTGGCCATCTTTCCAAAGCACCTATATGAAACAGGTATTGATATTGTGACAGTACCGACAAGGCGAAATCGTCCTGACGTACTAAGTCCAAAAGTGAAATCATTAAACTATTTGAATAACATTCTTGTCCGAATCGAAGCCCATATGGCCGGTGTGAGTGAAGCGCTGATGCTGAACGATCAAGGGTACGTGGCAGAAGGTTCTGCAGACAATGTGTTTATTTATAAAAAAGGTAAGCTCTATACACCGCCAGGTTATATCGGCGCTCTTGAAGGCATCACAAGAAATGCCATCATGGAGATTGCAGAAGACTTAGGCTACGAAGTGAAAGAAGAACCTTTCACAAGACATGATGTGTATACAGCTGAAGAAGTCTTCCTGACAGGAACCGCTGCCGAAGTCATTGCTGTTGTAAAAGTTGACGGTCGTATCATTGGCGAAGGAAAGCCAGGGTTCCACACAAACAAACTTCTTGAACAATTCCGCGAGCGAGTCGTTGAAGAAGGAGAAAAAGTAGTCTTTACCGATGAGAACATTCACGCAAGCTAAATAGATATCGATAAACGTTGAAGAGGACTAGTAGCTTTAGAGTCAGTATCTACAGAGAGCCGGTGCTAGCTGGAAACCGGTGTTACTTTCTAAAGTGAACTCACCTCTGAGTGTCTGCTTGAAATGATAGTAGGGCAGACCGAGTGACATTGCATCACTCGTTACCAAAATGGATGAAAGATGTCCATGAGACGGCAGCATGATTTGCCGTGAACAAGGGTGGTACCGCGAAAAACAAAGCTTTTTCGCCCCTTTGACCTAGTGAAAAGTAGTGTCATTGTGGGGTGAGAAGGCTTTTTTATATGGTCTCATATCTCTATCTTGAATGGAAAAGGGTGAAAGGACTTGACTGAAGCAAGACAAAGAGGAGGAAATCAAATGGGGACAAATGTACAAATGGAGACGGAAAAATCAAATGCACCACAAACGATGAACGGTGCACTCATGTTAATTGAAGCACTCAAAAGAGAAAAAGTAGAAGTCATTTTTGGTTATCCTGGCGGAGCCGTTTTACCGATCTACGATAAAATTTACGATTCTGGTTTATTTCATGTCCTGCCAAGACATGAGCAAGGAGCGATTCACGCAGCGGAGGGATACGCAAGAGTATCTGGTAAACCAGGCGTTGTTATTGCCACATCAGGACCGGGGGCAACCAACCTAGTCACAGGAATTGCAGATGCGATGATTGATTCACTACCTATGGTTATCTTCACTGGACAGGTGGCAACCTCAGTCATTGGATCAGATGCTTTCCAAGAAGCAGATGTACTTGGTATCACAATGCCAATCACAAAACACAGCTATCAAGTGAGACGTCCAGAAGAGTTACCGGGTGTCATTAAAGAGGCATTTCACATCGCAACAACCGGCAGACCTGGTCCAGTCTTGATTGATATTCCAAAAGATGTCGCTGGCATTGAAGGGACATTTGAATACGATCAGCCAATCGACTTGCCTGGTTATCAGCCGAAAATTGAGCCGAATTATTTGCAAATTCGCAAGTTAGTAGAAGCTGTAAGCAGAGCAAAGAAACCAGTTATTCTAGCAGGAGCTGGCGTTCTTCACGGCAAAGCGTCGGAAGAATTAAGGCAATATGTAGAGCAGCAGCAAATCCCTGTCGCTCATACATTGCTTGGGCTTGGTGGATTCCCAGCAAAGCATCCTCTTTTCCTAGGAATGGCGGGTATGCACGGCACATATGCAGCGAACATGGCACTACATCAATGTGACTTACTCATTTCAATCGGAGCGAGATTTGATGACAGGGTAACCGGCAACCTCAATCATTTTGCAAAGCATGCGAAGGTGGCTCATATTGACATCGACCCAGCAGAAATTGGTAAAAACATTCACACCCATATCCCAGTTGTTGGTGACAGTAAGCTAGTGCTTCAAGAACTGATCAAACAGGACGGGAAACAAGGTGAATCAGACGAGTGGAAGAGCCAGCTAAATCAGTGGAGGGAAGAATATCCACTCTGGTACGTTGAAAACGAAGCTGAAGGTTTTAAACCTCAAAAGCTGATTGAATACATTCATCAATTCACAAAAGGTGAAGCCATTGTGGCAACTGATGTCGGACAGCACCAAATGTGGGCTGCACAGTTCTATCCATTTGAAAATGCCGATAAATGGGTGACATCTGGTGGGCTTGGCACAATGGGATTTGGTTTACCGGCAGCGATTGGCGCGCAGCTAGCTGATCAAGAGGCAACGGTTGTAGCGATTTTAGGAGACGGAGGTTTCCAAATGACCCTGCAAGAACTTGCCGTTATCCGTGAGCTGAACCTTCCAGTGAAAGTGATTGTTCTCAATAATCACAGTCTTGGAATGGTAAGACAATGGCAAGAAATTTTTTACGAAGAACGCTACTCACATTCTAAATTTTCAGAGCAGCCAGACTTCGTGAAATTATCTGAAGCTTATGGCATTAAAGGGATCAGAATCTCATCAGACGAAGAGGCGCAAGAAAAGCTAGAAGAAGCATTAACGTCTAGAGAGCCTGTTTTCATCGATGTCAATGTAGCGAGAGATGAGAAAGTATTCCCGATGGTAGCACCGGGGAAAGGACTTCATGAGATGGTGGGGGTGAAACCTTGAAAAGAATTATTGTGTTGACTGTATTAAATCGATCAGGCGTACTGAACAGAATCACAGGCCTTTTTACGAAAAGACACTACAACATTGAAAGCATTACGGTCGGCCATTCTGAGATTCAAGATGTATCACGCATCACGTTCGTCGTCCATGTAGACCAGGAGAAAGACATCGAACAGCTGACAAAACAGCTGAACAAACAAATCGATGTTCTGAAAGTAACAGACATTACAAACCAATCAATCGTTCAGCGAGAGCTGGCTTTGATAAAAGTCGTATCTGCACCAGCATCTAGAATGGAGATCACGGGTGTCATTGAACCGTTTAGAGCTTCTATTGTAGATGTGAGCAGAGAAAGTGTCGTCATTCAGGTGACAGGTGAGTCTTCAAAAATTGAAGCACTCATTGAATTACTTAAGCCATACGGCATTAAAGAAGTCGCCAGAACTGGCACCACGGCCTTTGCGAGAGATAATCAGCAAAAGCCGCAAACAAATAAAACAATTTCAATTGTCTAAACAAAAGGAGAGAGTCAAATGGTAAAAGTATATTATAACGGTGATATTCAAGAAAACGTATTAAACGGTCAAAAGGTAGCTATCATTGGTTACGGATCACAAGGTCATGCACATGCATTGAACTTAAAAGAGAGCGGCGTAGATGTCATTGTCGGCGTAAGAAAAGGCGGATCTTATACAAAAGCACAAGAAGACGGTCATCAAGTATTCACAGTAAAAGAAGCAGCAGCACAAGCAGATGTCGTCATGGTATTACTTCCAGATGAGCAGCAAAAGAAAGTATATGATGAAGAAATCAAAGATCAATTAGAAGCAGGTAACTCACTTGTATTCGCACACGGATTCAACGTTCACTTCCATCAAATTGTTCCTCCAAGTGACGTAGATGTGTATCTTGTGGCTCCAAAAGGTCCAGGACATCTTGTCAGAAGAACATATGAGCAAGGCGCTGGTGTACCTGCACTATTTGCTATCTATCAAGACGTATCTGGTCAAGCGAAAGACAAAGCACTTGCTTATGCAAAAGCAATCGGTGGAGCAAGAGCGGGCGTTCTTGAAACAACATTTAAAGAAGAAACAGAAACGGATCTATTCGGTGAGCAGGCAGTTCTTTGTGGAGGTCTTACTTCATTAGTAAAAGCAGGTTTTGAAACATTAACAGAAGCTGGTTATCAGCCAGAGCTTGCATACTTCGAGTGTCTGCATGAACTGAAATTGATCGTTGACCTTATGTATGAAGAAGGATTAGAAGGTATGAGATATTCAATCTCTGATACAGCGCAATGGGGTGACTTCGTATCAGGACCACGCGTTGTGGATGCAAAAGTAAAAGAATCAATGAAAGCAGTCTTGACTGACATCCAAAACGGAACATTCGCGAAAGAATGGATTGTTGAAAACCAAGTGAATCGTCCACGTTTCAATGCAATCAATGCAAATGAAAATGAGCACCAAATTGAAATCGTCGGAAGAAAGCTTCGTGAAATGATGCCTTTCGTTAAACAAGGAAAGAAAAAGGAAGCGGTGAGCGTCGGTGCGAAAAATTAATTTTTTTGACACAACACTTCGAGATGGAGAGCAATCACCAGGAGTGAACTTAAATGCACAAGAAAAGCTAATCATTGCTAAGCAGCTTGAGCGCCTTGGGGTTAATATTATTGAAGCGGGTTTTCCCGCTTCATCCCGAGGGGATTTCTTAGGCGTACAAGAAATTGCAAGAACGATTAAGAACTGTTCAGTTGCAGGACTTGCACGATGTGTGAAAGGTGACATTGATGCTGCATGGGACGCATTAAAAGATGGAGCTCAACCAAGAATACACGTCTTTATTGCGACTTCTGACATTCACCTCAAGCATAAACTAAAGAAAACACGAGAAGAAGTGGTTGAACAAGCTGTTTCAATGGTGAAATATGCGAAAGAGCGCTTCCCAGTTGTTCAGTGGTCAGCAGAAGATGCATGCCGGACAGATCTTTCTTTCCTAGCAGAAATTGTAGAAAAAGTGATCGACGCAGGCGCAAGTGTCATTAACTTACCTGACACTGTTGGATACCTAGCACCAAAAGAGTACGGAAATATCTTTAAATATATGAAGGAACACGTTCCAAATATCGATCAAGTCATCTTGTCAGCACACTGTCATGATGATTTAGGAATGGCTGTAGCGAACTCACTTGCTGCCATTGAAAACGGAGCAGATCAAATTGAAACAGCTGTCAACGGTATTGGAGAGCGCGCAGGAAATGCTGCTTTAGAAGAAATTGCAGTTGCCCTTCATATTCGCAAAGACTTTTACCAAGTCGAATCAACCATTCAGTTGAATGAAATTAAGCGCACAAGTGATGTAGTGAGCAAATACTCAGGTATGATTGTACCGCGTAATAAAGCAGTCGTTGGAAACAATGCATTTGCTCATGAATCAGGTATTCACCAAGATGGATTCCTCAAAGAAAAAACAACCTATGAAATTATCTCTCCAGAGCTTGTAGGCGTCACAACAGATGTGCTTGTCCTTGGTAAACACTCCGGAAGACACGCGTTTAAAGACCGCTTAAAAACACTCGGCTTTAAATTGACTGAAGAAGAAATCAATAAGTTCTTCGAAACGTTTAAGAACTTAACAGAGAAGAAGAAAGAAATCACAGATGATGATTTGATCTCTATTATATTAGAAGAAAAAGTAGCAGACCGGAAAATCGGCTATGAATTTGAAAGTCTTCAAGTTCACTATGGAACAGAGCAAATGCCGACAGCAACAGTCTCTCTTAAAAATCAAGAAACGCAGGAAGTCATTCAAGAAGCAGCTACAGGTGCAGGCAGTGTAGAAGCTGTGTACAACACGCTTGAGCGCTGTATGGAGGAAAGAATTCATTTGCTAGACTATCGCATTCAATCCAATGGAAAAGGCAGAGACGCACTAGCGGAAGTATATGTCACTGTTTCAATAGAAGGAAAAGAAACAGCAGGACGCGGTGTAGCGCAAGATGTGCTGGAAGCATCGGCTAAAGCTTACGTCAATGCAGTGAATAGACATTTAATCTTTAAATCAAACCTAATAGAAATTGAGAAACATCACGCCATCTCATAAGAAAGGAGGAAGGGACTCATGAAAAAGAAAATTGCACTTTTGCCCGGCGATGGAATCGGACCGGAAGTCGTCACATCAGCTGTCGCTGTCCTGAAAGAGACAGCGGCTCAATTTCAACACGAATTTGAATTCGAAACAGCTCTTATTGGCGGTATAGCGATAGATGAAAAAAACAATCCGCTCCCTAAAGAAACAGTAGAAGTGTGCAAAAGCGCAGATGCGATTTTATTAGGAGCCGTTGGCGGACCAAAGTGGGATCAAAACCCGCCAGAACTTCGCCCAGAAAAAGGCTTGCTCTCCATTCGCAAGCAGCTGGACTTATTTGCGAACATCCGCCCTGTCAAAGTATTTGATAGCTTGAGTGAGGCTTCACCGTTAAAACAAGATCACATTAGCGGAGTAGATTTCGTCATCGTTCGTGAATTAACTGGAGGCCTCTACTTTGGCGAACCAAGTGAGCGCTACACGGATGATGAAGGAAAAGAAGCTGCGGTTGATACACTTCTTTATACAAAGGAAGAGATTGTTCGTGTATTAAAAGAAGCGTTCGACATGGCATTAACGAGACGGAAAAAAGTAACGTCTGTGGATAAAGCAAATGTTCTCGCTTCGAGTAAACTATGGCGGGATGCGGTAGAAGAAGTTGCATCCCAATATCCAGATGTCGCATATGAGCACATGCTCGTCGATAATGCCGCGATGCAGCTGATTTATAAGCCCGCTCAATTTGATGTCATCGTGACAGAGAATATGTTTGGTGACATTTTAAGTGACGAAGCATCTATGATTACTGGCTCACTCGGCATGCTGCCATCTGCTAGTTTATCAAGCACCGGCCTTCATTTATATGAGCCGATTCATGGTTCAGCACCCGATATTGCGGGGCAAAATGTCGCAAACCCTCTGGCTACTATATTGTCAGCAGCCAGCTTGCTTAGAACATCCTTTGCTTTAGAAGAAGAAGCGGCTGCAATTGAAGCAGCTGTGGAAGCCGTTCTTGCCTCTGGCAAACGAACAAAGGACCTAGCATCAAAAGAGGGAACGTATGAAACGACTGATGATATCACGAAAGCCGTTGTAGATGCACTCAAACAACGTACGAAAACCATTGTATAAATAGAAATCTTGTTGAATTAGGTAGAGGGAGGAAAAAGGGTTATGCCTCGAACAATCATCGAAAAAATATGGGATCAGCATGTTGTCAAAAATGGCGAGGGAAAACCAGACCTTTTATATATTGATCTGCACTTGGTGCATGAGGTGACGTCACCTCAAGCATTTGAAGGATTAAGACAAAAAGGGCGCAAGGTGCGAAGACCACAAAACACATTTGCGACGATGGATCACAACATTCCGACTGTGAATCGATTTGTGATCAAAGATGAGATTGCGAAGAAGCAAGTCAGTGCTCTAGAGCGCAACTGTGCTGAATTCGGGGTCCGTCTAGCTGACCTTCACAGTGTAGACCAAGGAATTGTTCATGTCGTTGGACCAGAGCTTGGTTTAACACTTCCGGGGAAAACAATCGTGTGTGGAGATAGTCATACATCTACTCATGGCGCATTTGGTGCACTTGCCTTTGGGATTGGCACAAGTGAGGTTGAGCATGTGCTTTCCACACAAACACTTTGGCAGCAGCGTCCGAAGACACTAGAAATTAGAGTAGACGGAACGCTTCAAAAAGGGGTAACAGCCAAAGATGTCATTTTAGCAGTCATTGGCGCACATGGCGTGAAGTTCGGTTCAGGTTATGTCATTGAATACACTGGGGAAGTATTCAGAAACATGTCAATGGATGAGCGGATGACCGTTTGTAATATGTCAATTGAAGCAGGCGCAAGAGCAGGATTGATCGCACCTGATGAAGTGACCTTTGAATATTGCCGCGGACGCAAATACGCACCGCAGGGTGAAGATTTCGAAGCAGCGATAAAAGAATGGAAAGAACTAAGAACAGATCCGGGTGCGACCTATGATAAAACCATTGTTTTAGATGGAAATCATATTTCACCAATGGTCACGTGGGGAATTAACCCAGGAATGGTGCTCCCTGTGGATGCAGCAATTCCAGGACCTGAAGATTTTGCACAAGAAGATGACCAAAAAGAAGCAAAACGTGCTTATGAATACATGGGGGTTCACCCACATCAGCGTATTGAAGATATTACGATTGAGCATGTGTTTATTGGCTCATGTACGAACTCAAGAATGACTGATTTACGCCAAGCCGCTTCTATGATTGAAGGACAAAAAGTAGCTGATCATGTCAGAGCGATTGTGGTTCCCGGCTCACAAAGTGTCAAACTGCAAGCAGAAGAAGAAGGTCTTCATAAAATTTTCCTAGAAGCAGGATTTGAATGGAGAGAATCTGGCTGTAGTATGTGCCTCAGCATGAATAACGATGTGGTGCCAGAAGGTGAACGCTGTGCATCCACATCAAACCGTAACTTTGAGGGACGTCAAGGGAAGGGTGCAAGAACGCATCTTGTCAGCCCGGCAATGGCTGCAATGGCTGCCATACATGGCCGATTTGTCGATGTCAGGAAGTTTAATCAAGAGAAAACAGTCGTGTAAGGAGTTGTGTCATAGATGGAGCCTTTAGTCACTCATAAAGGAAAAGCCGCTGTGCTTAACCGTATAAATGTAGATACAGATCAAATCATTCCGAAACAGTTTTTGAAAAGAATCGAACGAACAGGATATGGCCGATTTGCCTTTTTTGACTGGCGATATTTAGCAGATGGTAGTCCGAATCCAGATTTTGAACTCAATCAGCCGATTTATGAAGGAGCCTCTATTTTGATCGCAGGCGAAAACTTTGGCTGCGGGTCATCAAGGGAACATGCGCCTTGGGCGCTTGATGATTATGGTTTCAAAATTGTCATTGCCCCATCTTTCGCCGATATTTTTCATCAAAACTGTTTTAAAAACGGGATGCTTCCAATTCGTCTTGATTATGATGTGTGGAAAACGTTTGCTGCATCATATGAAAACAAAGGATATGAAATGACAGTTGATCTGGAAAAACAACAGATTCAAGACCATGAAGGGAATGTTACTCCTTTCGATGTAGATCCACACTGGAGAGAAATGCTCCTGAATGGCTATGATGAGATTTCATTAACATTGTTACTAGAAGATGAGATTCAAGCATTTGAAGAAAAACGTAGCAGCTGGCTGCGTGCATAAACAACGAGAAGCCGTCCCCGTGGTGTGACGGCTTCTTTTTTGCATGAAAACCTCTCGTTACTTGTGTTTACTAACCTTCGTTGGTAAACTGATAAAAAATATGCGCCCGAAAGGAACGTAAGCATGAAACATGACAAGAAGAAAGATAATGTCATTTTGTTTCCTGGTCTGAAAGAAAGACTGATTGAAAAAGGAATGGCAGCATTAAAAGATAAACAGTATCAAGAGGCGCTTCACTTATTTTCAGAAGCGAAATCGTATGATGACGATGAAGAATCCGATATTCATCTCGGTATGGCGATTTGTTTTCTAGAGCTTGGTGAGCTGCAGGATGCAAAGCGAGTCTGTGAAAAGATGCTACATGAAGGATATGGCCACTATTTCACTGTGCTTCAAGTATATATGACCATCTTAATTCAGCTGAAAGAGTACGAGGAAGTCAAACAAACAATTGAGGCTGTCCTTGAAGAAAATCACCTTCCAGCAGAAAGCGCGGAGCATTTTTATAAACTGCTTGAATTTAGCAGAAAGATGATTGAATCACCAGAAGAGATTTTAGATGAAGACGAGGAAGGCAGCGGAGAAATCAATATAGATGAAATGCTCGAGCGGCCAGAAGAGCAGGTGCAGTTCATCCATTCGCTGAAAGACCGAAACATCACGCCGCATATGGGTCTATTAAATACGATCCTACAAAAGCCTGATGGAAACCCTTTGGTCAAATCATTGATCCTGCAACTTCTGTCAGATCATGATGTGGCAAAGCCGGTTCATGTGACGAAGTTCGGTGATTCTTTAACGCTTGTTCCTTCTGGGGCTGTCAAGCCAGAGCAAATGCCACTGCTTCAGCAAGTCCTTCGAAAGCTCGATGACACTCTCGGCAATGAGAACCCAACCCTTTACCAAGGGGTTGAAGAGTTATGGCGCCGGCACTTATTTGTGCTATATCCATTTCTTCCTAAATATACGGATCCGAATCTTTGGGCTGCGGCACTTCATAAAGTCGGCTATGAAATGCATGGAATCGAGATTGACCTCGAAGAATTGCATTTATTGTATGATTTTAACGAACGAGAGCTGAGAGAAGCTTGTACAATGCTGAAAGATATTGAAGAAATTTCTTATTTGTAATTTGTCGATTTAGTTGAAAGACGGACTTGTTATGTTATAATATAATGGTTGTATTTGTGCATATATCGTGCGGTTGTAAGATTCCAACGGTTGAAAGACGTTATGTATAATCAAGTCAAATGTTGTATACATAAGACCGCTTCTTTAGCGGAGTGCGTGGTTTTTGATTGGACGAAGTCTTTATGATGCTTTAGAATGTAACAACGCACAATCTGAATAGATTTTTGGAGGGAAACACACATGTCAGTAAAATGGGAAAAACAAGAAGGTAACGAAGGTGTCTTAACAGTAGAAGTTGACGCTGAAACATTTAACAAAGCACTTGATGATGCATTTAAGAAAGTAGTTAAGCAAGTATCAATCCCTGGATTCCGTAAAGGGAAAGTACCACGTGGTCTTTTCGAGCAGCGTTTTGGAGTAGAATCTCTTTATCAAGATGCACTAGATATTCTTCTTCCAGTTGAATATCCGAAAGCAATCGACGAAGCTGGTATCGAGCCGGTTGACCGCCCTGAAATCGATGTTGAGAAAATCGAAAAAGGCGAAAGCTTAATCTTCACTGCAAAAGTAACAGTGAAGCCAGAAGTAAAACTTGGTGACTACAAAGGTCTTAACGTAGAAAAAGACGACACATCTGTATCTGATGAAGATGTCCAAGAAGAGTTAAAAGCTATGCAAAACCGTCAAGCTGAGCTTGTTGTCAAAGAAGAAGGCGCAATCGAAAACGGCGATACAGTTGTTCTAGATTTCGAAGGATTCGTTGATGGAGAAGCATTCGAAGGCGGAAAAGCTGAGAACTACTCTCTTGAAGTAGGTTCTGGTTCATTCATCCCTGGTTTCGAAGAGCAATTGGTTGGTCTTGAAGCAGGTGCAGAAAAAGACGTTGAAGTGACATTCCCAGAAGAATATCATGCTGAAGACCTTGCAGGTAAACCAGCTGTATTCAAAGTGAAAATTCATGAAATCAAAGCAAAAGAACTTCCAGCACTTGACGATGAGTTCGCTAAAGATGTTGATGAAGAAGTAGAAACGATTGCTGAATTAACTGAAAAAACGAAGAAACGTCTTGAAGAAGCAAAAGAAAACGAAGCAGAAGGCAAACTTCGTGAAGAACTAGTAGCAAAAGCTTCTGAAAATGCGGAAGTTGACGTTCCTCAAGCGATGGTTGACACTGAGCTAGACCGCATGATGAAAGAATTCGAACAACGTCTTCAAATGCAAGGGATGAACCTTGAGCTTTACTTCCAGTTCTCTGGACAAGATGAAGA
Organism: Bacillus sp. 22483; assembly: GCF_052044605.1. Classification (NCBI taxonomy): domain Bacteria; kingdom Bacillati; phylum Bacillota; class Bacilli; order Caryophanales; family Bacillaceae; genus Bacillus; species Bacillus sp. 22483. The sequence goes on from NZ_JBQENU010000001.1 coordinate 64,767, forward strand.
TGCGCTAAAAGAGCAAATGAAAGAAGATGCTGCTAAACGCGTAAAATCTAATCTTACTCTTGAAGCAATTGCTGCTGCAGAAGACCTACAAGTGTCTGATGAAGAAGTGGAAGAAGAACTTTCAAAAATGGCTGAAGCATACAACATGCCAGTTGAAAATATCAAACAAGCGATCGGTTCTACTGAAGCAATGAAAGAAGATTTAAAAGTTCGTAAAGCAATTGATTTTCTTGTAGAAAACCGTTAATATGGTGCATAATAATAAAACAGGGCGCGAGTGACTCGTGCCTTGTTTTGTACAATTTTTGACTTATCATCGCTTCTTTTGGAAACGATAGTGTAAGTCGCATCTTTCTGTCATACATATCTCAATGTGCAGTGTTACAAACACATCATTACCGTCTTTTAGGAAAGTATGGTAAAATGCATACATACTGGACCCAGAAGGGTAGCTGACTGTTAGCTACAGGCAAGTGAAGAAGAATAAGGGGTGAAAGAATGTTTAAATTCAACGAGGAAAAAGGTCAATTAAAATGCTCGTTTTGCGGAAAAACGCAAGATCAAGTGCGTAAACTGGTCGCAGGACCTGGCGTATATATATGTGATGAATGTATCGAGCTTTGCACGGAAATAGTTGAAGAAGAGCTCGGTACTGAGGAAGAAGTTGAATTCAAGGATGTTCCGAAACCTCATGAAATCCGGGAAATTCTTGATGAATATGTCATCGGACAAGAGAATGCGAAGAAATCCTTAGCTGTAGCGGTTTATAACCATTACAAGCGGATTAATTCCAACAGTAAGATTGATGATGTTGAGCTTTCGAAAAGTAACATTTCTATGATTGGACCTACAGGAAGCGGTAAAACATTACTTGCTCAAACACTTGCACGTATTTTAAATGTTCCATTTGCGATTGCAGATGCGACGTCTTTAACAGAAGCAGGTTACGTTGGGGAAGACGTAGAGAATATTTTACTAAAGCTGATCCAAGCAGCAGATTATGATGTAGAAAAAGCTGAAAAAGGCATTATCTACATCGATGAGATCGATAAAGTAGCAAGAAAATCAGAAAACCCTTCTATCACTCGTGATGTATCTGGGGAAGGTGTACAGCAAGCCCTTTTGAAAATTCTTGAAGGAACAGTCGCTAGTGTACCGCCTCAAGGTGGACGTAAACATCCTCATCAAGAATTCATTCAAATTGATACAACAAATATCCTCTTCATTTGTGGTGGAGCCTTTGACGGCATTGAGCAAATCATCAAACGCCGCCTAGGTCAAAAAGTGATTGGATTCGGTGCGGAAAATAAAATTGAAGATCTTGAAAAAGAAGTCCTTCTATCAAAAGTTCTGCCAGAAGACTTACTTCGCTTCGGTTTAATCCCAGAATTCATCGGTCGTCTTCCGGTTATTGCAAGCCTAGAGCCGTTAGATGAAAAAGCACTTGTAGAAATCTTGACGAAGCCTAAAAATGCGCTCGTTAAGCAATATACAAAAATGCTTGAGCTTGATGATGTTGAGCTTGAGTTTGAAGAAGATGCTCTTAGCGAAATTGCGAAAAAAGCAATTGAGCGTAAAACAGGAGCTCGTGGTCTTCGCTCCATCATTGAAGGCATCATGCTTGATGTGATGTTTGATCTTCCATCTCGTGATGATATTGAGAAATGTGTCATTACTGGTGAAACGGTTGCTGATGGTGAGCCGCCACGTCTTGTCTTAAAAGACGGTACAGTCGTGAATAAAGATACAAAAACATCAGCATAAGCCCATTTGAATGACTCCTGAATCGTTTGATTCAGGAGTTTTTTATTTATCGTGGAAGTTGTGTTTATTCCGTCCAGCTCTAGGAAATACTAGCAGACAGAAACCAATACATAACGATAGATGAAGGAGGGAGCACCGATTGAGCTGGACAGGAATCGTATTATTCATACAACTGTTCTTTGGTATCGTCATCGGGTTGTACTTTTGGAACTTACTGAAAAATCAGCGCACACAAAAGGTGACGATCGATAAAGAATCAAAAAAAGAAATGGAAGCACTCAGAAAGATGCGATCCATTAAACTGAGTGAACCTTTATCAGAGAGAGTCCGGCCAAAGGGGTTTCAAGATATTGTAGGGCAGGAAGACGGTATACGTGCACTTAAAGCAGCCCTGTGTGGACCGAACCCGCAACATGTCATCGTCTACGGGCCGCCTGGTGTTGGAAAAACAGCTGCTGCCCGTCTAGTGATGGAAGAGGCGAAGCGTCACGCTGATTCACCATTTAAAAAAGATGCAGTATTTGTTGAACTTGATGCTACAACGGCAAGATTTGATGAACGAGGCATCGCAGACCCCTTGATTGGTTCTGTACATGATCCCATTTATCAAGGAGCAGGGGCCATGGGACAGGCCGGCATTCCGCAGCCGAAACAAGGAGCCGTCACACATGCTCATGGGGGCGTTCTCTTTATCGATGAAATTGGAGAACTGCATCCGATTCAAATGAACAAAATGCTCAAAGTGCTAGAAGATCGAAAAGTGTTTTTAGACAGTGCTTATTACAGTGAAGAAAATACGCAAATCCCGAATCACATCCATGATATTTTTCAAAATGGGTTACCCGCTGATTTTCGACTGATTGGCGCCACGACAAGAACACCAGACGAAATTCCGCCGGCTATTCGATCAAGATGTTTGGAGATTTTCTTCAAGGATTTGGATCAGCATGAGCTGAAAATTGTTGCAGCTAAAGCAGTCGAGAAAATACAGAAGGAATTAAGTGACGAAGGACTGAACCTGTTAACATCTTATGTGAAAAATGGACGTGAAGCGGTCAACATGGTACAGATCGCCGCAGGTATGGCTGTCACTGAAAACCGAAAAGATATTACGATCGCCGATGTAGAATGGGTCATTCATTCAAGCCAGCTGACACCAAGATATGAACAAAAAGTACCGGAAAAGCCAAAGGTAGGAGTAGTAAATGGTCTTGCCGTGTATGGACCGAACAGCGGGGCTCTGCTTGAAATTGAAGTGAACATTTGTAAAGCGCTTGAAAAAGGCAGTATCAATATTACAGGTATTGCGGAAGAAGAAAGCATCGGCAATCAGTCTAAATCGATCAGACGGAAAAGTATGGCGAAGGGCTCAGTTGAAAATGTCTTAACCGTGCTTCGAAACTTAGGCATACGAACAAATGAATATGATATCCACATTAATTTTCCGGCTGGTGCCCCGATTGATGGGCCGTCTGCTGGAATTGCGATGGCCACAGCCATTTTCTCAGCCATTCATCAAATCCCGATTGATCATTTAACGGCGATGACCGGTGAGATTGGATTACAAGGTCAGGTGAAGCCGATTGGCGGTGTCATACCAAAAATCAAGGCAGCCAAACAAGCGGGTGTCAAAACAGTGATCATCCCTTATGACAATCAGCAGTCGATCTTAAAAGAGATTGAAGGGGTTACGATTGTGCCTGTGAAGCATTTCCAAGAAGTGCTGGATCAGTGTTTGGTCAATCCGCCAGATGAGAAGAAAGATGGACTAGAAGAAGAAATGAAAAGGAAATCTGTTTAATCCCCATCTCATATGGGGATTTTTTAGTGAAATAGATCTTTTTTTCTTTTTCAAGATAAAAAGAAAGGGTATACTACGGTAAGATCATCATTTCTCAAGTCTTTTACATTGTACAAGACTGAAACAGGTATATTATAATGATTCATACTAGTGACGGAGGTGTCTATCAACATGGCAGATGAAATCAAAAAGAATGTTCCGCTCCTTCCACTGCGAGGCTTGCTTGTTTATCCAACAATGGTCTTGCATTTGGACGTTGGGCGCGAAAAGTCTGTTCAAGCATTAGAACAGGCCATGATGAACGATCATATGATTTTTCTAGCAACACAGCGGGAAATTTCAATAGATGAACCAGGTGAAGAGGAAATTTTCAAAGTCGGCACCTACACAAAAATTAAACAAATGCTGAAGCTGCCAAATGGAACGATCCGTGTGCTCGTCGAAGGCTTAAATCGAGTGCAGATCGAATCCTACATGGAGCTAGAAGACTATACGTCAGTCGATATTAAAGAGTTGACAGAAGAAGAATTAAAGGACGCAGAAGCAGAAGCACTCATGCGCACTTTGTTAGATCACTTTGATCAGTACATAAAAATTTCAAAAAAAATCTCAGCTGAAACATATGCAACGGTGACGGATATTGAAGAACCTGGAAGAATGGCGGATATCGTCGCTTCCCACCTTCCTTTGAAATTAAAAGACAAGCAAGAAGTGCTGGAAACAGTCGATGTCAAAAAACGGTTGAATCGGGTCATCAGTCTCATTCACAATGAAAAAGAAGTGCTAGAGATTGAAAAGAAAATTGGCCAGCGTGTCAAACGTTCAATGGAGCGAACGCAAAAAGAATATTATTTGCGCGAACAAATGAAAGCTATTCAAAAAGAGCTTGGAGACAAAGAGGGGAAAACAGGCGAAGTCAGTACGCTTATGGCTAAAATTGAAGAGTCCGGTATGCCAGATTCTGTTCGTGAAACGGCTTTAAAAGAACTGAACCGTTATGAAAAAATCCCTTCAAGCTCTGCTGAGAGTTCTGTCATTCGCAATTATATTGATTGGCTGATCAATCTGCCGTGGGGCACTTATACAGAAGATCGTCTAGATTTAAAGCTTGCAAGCGAAATTTTAGATGACGAGCACCACGGGCTTGAAAAAGTAAAAGAGCGGGTACTCGAATATCTTGCTGTTCAAAAACTAACAAATTCATTAAAGGGACCGATTCTTTGCTTGGCAGGACCTCCTGGGGTAGGGAAGACGTCACTTGCAAAATCCATTGCTAAATCACTTGATCGAAAGTTTATCCGTATCTCTCTTGGCGGTGTACGTGATGAATCTGAGATCCGTGGTCATCGAAGAACCTATGTAGGTGCGATGCCGGGCCGTATCATTCGCGGGATGAGCAAGGCGGGCACAATGAATCCGGTCTTTCTTTTAGATGAAATTGATAAAATGTCTTCTGACTTTAGGGGAGATCCGTCTTCTGCGATGCTTGAAGTGTTAGATCCAGAGCAAAATCATAATTTTAGCGATCATTATATTGAAGAGACATTTGATTTGTCTCAAGTCTTATTTATCGCAACTGCCAACAATTTAGCAACCATTCCGGGTCCACTTCGTGATAGAATGGAGATTATCACGATTGCAGGGTATACGGAAGTTGAAAAAGCAGAAATTGTGAAAGATCACCTTCTGCCGAAGCAGCTAAAGGAGCACGGATTAAAGAAAGGGAACTTGCAGCTTCGTGAAGCAGCGATTTACGATATGATTCGCTATTACACGAGAGAAGCAGGAGTCCGCGGGTTAGAGCGTCAGCTAGCGGCGATTTGCCGAAAAGCGGCAAGAGCAATTGTGGCTGAAGACCGCAAACGCATCACAGTGACGGAAAAGAACTTATCTGAATTCCTCGGAAAAAGACTTTACCGTTATGGTCAGGCGGAAACGACCGATCAGGTCGGCGTTGTCACAGGCCTTGCATATACCACAGTTGGCGGAGACACCTTGTCCATCGAGGTCTCACTCTCGCCTGGTAAAGGCAAGCTTTTGCTAACAGGTAAGCTCGGTGATGTCATGAGAGAATCTGCGCAGGCGGCATTCAGTTATATCCGTTCAAAAGCAGATGAACTGAACATTGATCCTCAATTTAATGAAAAGCACGATATTCATATCCATGTTCCAGAGGGTGCGGTTCCAAAGGACGGGCCATCAGCTGGTATTACCATTGCGACGGCTCTTGTATCAGCACTCACAGGACGTCCTGTTTCAAAAGAGGTTGGCATGACAGGAGAAATTACGTTAAGAGGAAGAGTGCTTCCGATTGGCGGATTAAAAGAAAAAGCATTAGGCGCACATCGTGCAGGACTGAAAACGATTATTCTTCCAAAGGACAATGAGAAGGATATTGATGATATTCCTGAAAGTGTGAGAGAAGGATTAACTTTTATTCCGGTTTCACATTTAGATGAGGTGCTTGAGAAAGCGTTAGTAGGAGAGGGAAGATGAAAGTAACAAAATCAGATATCGTCATTAGTGCGGTGAAACCAGAGCAGTACCCGAGCGGGGGACTGCCTGAGATCGCACTTGCTGGACGATCAAATGTTGGAAAGTCCTCGTTCATTAACTCATTGATTAATCGGAAAAATTTAGCGCGTACGTCTTCTAAACCAGGAAAGACCCAGACGCTTAATTTTTACATTATTAATGATATGCTCCATTTTGTGGACGTCCCCGGTTATGGCTTTGCGAAAGTATCAAAAACAGAGCGCGAAGCATGGGGGAGAATGATCGAAACGTATATTACAATGCGTGAAGAGTTAAAAGCAGTCGTCCAAATTGTGGATCTGCGTCATAAACCATCCGCAGATGATGTGAACATGTATGAATTCCTTAAATACTATGGAGTTCCTGTGATCATTATTGCGACAAAGGCCGATAAAATTCCAAAAGGCAAATGGGAAAAGCATGCGAAAGTCGTCAAACAGACACTCGACATCGATCCATCAGATGAATTAATCCTTTTCTCTTCTGAAACAAAAAAGGGAAAAGATGAAGCCTGGAATGCGATCCTTGCGAAGATTAACAGCTAAAAAAAGGCATCTGCTATGTGCAGATGCCTTTTTATTGTATAAGTTATTTCCTTTTTAAAAATAATAAGAGGAGACTGACGGCAATCAATACATATGGCCAGTACAATTCAAAACCGGAAGTAGGGATCGAAAGTGTGCTAAGTTGCTTTGTAATTTGTTGAAAGAAATAAAGGAATAGACCGAGTGCAATGAGAACAATACTTTCTATTCGATATTCCTTTTTCTGTGATGACTTCATCAAAAGTGCGAGGCCGACGATGAACACAATCATCGTAAATGTATCTGGCCAGTGTTCTAATTTCGGCTGAAGGATAAAGTGTAGCGCAAGGCCTGTCATGAGCATACCGATAAACACATGAGAGGTTTCCTGTTCCTTCTTTCCTTGATATAAGAAAGCAAGGCCAAAAAGCAGTACAAGTGTATACCATTTCTCCTGATCTTTCCAAATGTCAAATTGATCTCCTGAGAGAATGGCATATAGTGCTACAGCCAGCAAAGTGAGCGGCAGCAAAATAGATTTCTTCTTCAAAGATGTCACCTTCTTATAAGCAGATCATTTGTCCGCACGCGCCAAATCTGGTAAATTGCTTGAAGTGATGATATGGCATTCGATGTCGAACATTTTTCTACTATATCACAACATTTTTGAAATCTGTTCACAATTTTTATCCAGTTAAAAATGAATATATGTTATAATCATTATAAATAATAAATTCTATATTGTAATTATTATAAATTAGACAGGGCGTTGGGGGTGCAAGCTGAAGTTATGCATATTCTTGTTGTGGGTTTAGATTATAAAACAGCCCCTGTTGAGATACGGGAACAGCTGAGCTTTGAACCGAGCGAGCTCGGAACAGCGATGTCCAAGCTTAAAGAAGAAAAAAGCATTCTAGAGAATATCGTCATCTCAACATGTAATCGAACAGAGATCTACGCAGTTGTAGATCAGCTTCATACTGGTCGGTTTTATATAAAAAGATTTTTAGCAGATTGGTTCGGTTTAGAAAAAGAAGATGTCTCTCCATATTTGAAGTTTTATGAAAATGATGGAGCGGTTGAGCATTTATTCCGAGTTGCCTGTGGACTTGATTCTATGGTCATTGGTGAAACACAAATACTCGGTCAAGTGCGCTCAAGCTTTAAAGTCGCTCAAGAGGAGAAGACCATTGGTACCGTTTTCAATTATTTGTTTAAGCAGGCGGTAACAGTTGCGAAACGCTCTCATGCGGAAACAGATATTGCGTCTAATGCTGTATCTGTCAGCTATGCGGCAGTGGAACTTGCCAAAAAAATCTTTGGACGTCTTTCTGATAAACATGTCCTTATTCTTGGTGCGGGTAAAATGGGCGAGCTGGCGGCTCAAAACCTTCAAGGTCAAGGAATTGGCCAGGTAACAGTCATCAATCGAACGTTCGAAAAGGCCAAAGAACTGGCCGGCCGTTTTTCAGGAGAGCCTAAGAGCTTGAATCAATTAGAAAAAACTTTATCTGAAGCGGATATTTTAATTAGCTCTACTGGGGCTAAACAATTTGTGATCACAAAAGAAATGGTCGAAAAAGCGAACAAACAGAGAAAAGGCAGACCTCTATTCATGGTGGATATTGCAGTACCACGTGATTTAGATCCAGCTATTTCTGAAGTAGAAGGTGCTTTTTTGTATGACATTGATGATCTTGAGGGTATTGTGGCAGCCAACCTGAAAGAGCGACGTGCAGTAGCTGAAGAGGTGGAGCTTCTCATCGAAGCTGAAATTGTGGAATTTAAGCAATGGCTTAATACGCTCGGAGTGGTTCCTGTGATTTCTGCTTTAAGAGAAAAAGCACTCTCGATTCAAGCGGATACGATGCAAAGCATCGAACGAAAGCTTCCAAACCTCACAAATCGTGAAATGAAGCTGTTAAATAAACATACGAAAAGCATCATCAATCAAATGCTGAAAGATCCTATCTTAAAGGCCAAAGAAATTGCCGGGGAGCCGAATGCAGAGGAAAAACTTTTACTCTTTAAAGAAATCTTTGATTTACAGGTTGAAGATGAAGAGCAAAAGGCAGAGCCGATGCAGGTGGAGCAAGGGGCATTTCAGCTGTTTAAAACAAATATGGCACAAGGCCTTGCTACAGTTGCCAGTGAGTGATTAGGCGATGATGGAATCCATTGTAGCGAGACTAGGTGAAGCGACGATCTTGATCTATGCACTCAGTGTCTTGTTCTATTTCATAGATTTTCTTCAACACAACCGGAAGGCTGGAAAAATGGCTTTCTGGTTGCTTTCTATTGTCTGGCTGCTGCAAACAGTCTACATGTTTTATATTATGATGGAAACAGACCGATTCCCTGTGTTGAATGTAGCAGAGGGGTTATATTTTTATACGTGGGTGCTTGTGACATTGTCACTTGTTTTGACAAAAGTATTACGTGTTGAATTTATTGTGTTTTTTACAAATGTGATTGGTTTTTCCATGATGGCGATTCACACCTTTACACCATCCGATCTTCATTCTGCCGAACTGACGGGAAAGCTGACGAGTGAGCTGCTCGTCATTCATATTACGATGGCCATTTTATCATACGGCGCTTTTTCACTTTCATTTGCTTTTTCACTCCTCTATCTATTTCAATATCGTTTGCTGAAAAAGAAAAAGTGGGGAAAATGGCTTTTGAGAATTGAAGACTTATCAAAGCTTGATCACATGGCGTATGTCTTAAATATTATTGGCGTGCCGATGCTCTTGCTTAGTTTAATTCTTGGCATTATATGGGCATATATCTCGTATGATACGTTGTACTGGACAGATGCAAAGGTGCTCGGTTCGTTTATTATGCTGTTTTTATACGGCTTTTACTTATACATTAGACTGGTGAGAAATATGCAGGGCAAAATCGTGGCGCGATGGAATGTCGCTTCATTTCTTGTGCTGATGATCAATTATTTTCTGCTTGGTAGCTTATCAACCTTTCATTGGTTTCAATAATGATGAGTCTTAAGGGCATTGTCGGGAGGAAGACGTAATGCGTACAATTAAAGTAGGTTCTAGACGAAGCAAACTTGCGATTACACAAACAAAATGGGTCATTCAAAAGTTGTCTGAACTAAACCCTTCTTATTCTTTTGAAATTAAAGAGATTGTGACAAAGGGTGATCAAATTTTAGATGTGACCTTATCAAAGGTTGGCGGAAAAGGTCTGTTTGTTAAAGAGATTGAACAAGCAATGCTGAACCATGATATCGATATGGCAGTACACAGCATGAAAGATATGCCGGCCTCTCTTCCGGAAGGTTTAGTCATCGGCTGTATTCCTGAGCGTGAAGATGTGCGGGATGCGTTGATTTCAAAGGATCATCTCCGTCTTCATGAACTACCAAAGGGAGCGGTTGTGGGAACGAGCAGCTTACGGCGCAGTGCCCAGCTTCTTCAGAAGAGACCAGATCTTGAGATTAAATGGATCCGTGGAAACATTGATACGAGACTCGAAAAACTGAAAAATGAAGAGTATGATGCGATTATTCTAGCGGCTGCCGGATTGTCTAGAATGGGCTGGAGTCAAGAAGTCGTGTCGGAATTTTTATCTCCTGATACTTGCCTTCCTGCTGTGGGGCAGGGCGCATTGTCGATAGAATGTCGGGGAGATGACGAAGAGCTCTTGCAGCTGTTAGCTCAATTCACAAATGAGTATACAAAGAAAACGGTCCTTGCTGAAAGAGCCTTCCTTAAGCAAATGGATGGAAGCTGTCAAGTGCCGATCGCTGGTTACGCAACGATGAATGAGCGTGATGAAATTGAATTGACAGGTCTTGTGGCATCTGCGGACGGCCATACGATTATTCGAGAAACCGTAACAGGTACTGACCCTGAGGCAATCGGAACAGCATGTGCGAAGCAAATGGCGGATAAGGGAGCAAAAGATTTGATCGACAAGGTGAAAAAGGATCTGTCTTCCCAATGACGATAGCCAAATCGCTTTACGGACAGACGGTGCTTGTCACTCGAAATGAACGTCAAGCGGGTGCGTTTCAGCAGAAAATTGAAGCGCTGAACGGCCATGCTGTTTTAACCTCTCTTATCAGGTTTGAACCAACGCTGACAAAAGAAAAAGCGAAGGCATTTTTAGAAGATTTAGAAGCAAGCCATTGGCTTGTGTTTACGAGTGTAAATGGTGCGTCTTTTTTTCTTAGTTATATAGAGAAGCATCAATTACATCAAAGCTTATCCCACTTGAAAGTGGCGGCCGTAGGTGAAAAAACATCTGCCTATCTGATGCAGCACGGCCTAAAAGTGGATGTGGTTCCAGAGCGATTTATAGCAGAAGAACTGGCAGATGCTTTAATTGATCATGTACACCCAGAAGAATGTGTCTTTGTAGCAAAAGGCCACCTGTCACGAGATGTGGTGAAGAATACCCTCGTTCCGCTTGGCATTGACGTAAAAGAGTGGATTATATATGAAACAGTGAAGGATGAGGACGGAATTATCGCACTCAAGTCGGCAATGATGGAGCAATCATTTGATTTTATTACATTTACAAGCTCCTCCACTGTTCATTCTTTTATGCACGCCATGGAGGCTGATATCGATAGATTAGCTGCATCAGACACATGTTTTGTGAGCATCGGTCCTCTTACACAAGAGGCACTGCTTCAATACGGGATTTCTTCTGAAACCCCAGATACTTATACGATAGGCGGGATGCTTGATTTAATGTGCCGTTTATCTGAAAGGAAGTTGAACCAATGATGAAATTTAACAGACACCGCAGATTGCGTACAAGCGCAGGAATGAGAGAATTGGTGAGAGAAACATTTTTAAGACCCTCTGATTTCATTTATCCCATCTTTTTTGTAGAGGGAGAGAATGTCCGGAAAGAAGTCCCTTCAATGCCGGGTGTCTATCACATTTCAGTTGATCTTGTGAAAGAAGAAGTCCAAGAGCTTGTTGACCTTGGGATTAAATCTATCATTGTTTTTGGGGTACCAGACCATAAAGACCATGTAGGCAGTGAAGCTTATCACGATCATGGGATCGTTCAAAAAGCAACGCTTGAAATCAAAAAGCATTTCCCAGAGCTTGTGGTCATTGCTGATACTTGCTTATGCCAATATACAGATCACGGACATTGCGGAATCGTTGAAGATGGAGAAATTTTAAATGATGAATCTCTTCAGCTCTTAGCGAAAACCGCTGTCAGTCAGGCTCGTGCAGGTGCAGATATCATTGCTCCATCAAATATGATGGATGGCTTTGTGCTTGCAATTCGTGAGGCGCTTGATGAGGCCGGCTTTGTTCATGTGCCTGTCATGTCATATGCTGTGAAATATGCAAGTGCTTTTTACGGTCCGTTTCGTGATGCGGCGCATAGCACACCGCAATTTGGAGATCGTAAAACGTATCAAATGGACCCTGCAAACCGCTTAGAAGCACTGAGAGAAGCGCAGTCTGATGTAGAAGAAGGCGCTGACTTCCTGATCGTGAAGCCGTCACTTTCATACTTAGATATCATGCGTGATGTGAAAAATGAATTTACACTTCCTGTTGTTGCGTACAATGTGAGCGGAGAGTATGCAATGGTCAAAGCAGCAGCTCAAAATGGGTGGATTTCTGAAAAAGAGCTTGTTCTTGAAATGCTGACTAGCATGAAACGTGCAGGCGCAGAATTAATCATTACGTATCATGCAAAAGATGCAGCGAAATGGCTCTCAGAATAAAGAACGGATAGACAGGAGGACATTGAAATGGGACGTAGCTATGAAAAGTCAAAGCAAGCATTTAAAGAAGCGCAGCAGTTAATGCCGGGTGGTGTGAACAGCCCTGTGCGCGCATTTAAATCAGTCAATACAGACCCGATTTTTATGGAACGAGGCAAAGGCGCAAAAATATACGATATTGACGGAAATGAATATATTGATTATGTCTTATCGTGGGGACCGCTTATTTTAGGGCATACAAATGACCGTGTGGTTGAAAGTATTCAACGAGTAGCTGAACATGGTACAAGCTTCGGTGCTTCTACTTTAGTTGAAAATGAATTAGCTAAGCTTGTATCAGAACGAGTTCCTTCTATTGAGGTCATTCGTATGGTCAGCTCTGGAACAGAGGCGACGATGAGTGCGCTTCGTCTAGCACGTGGTTTTACAGGCAGAAACAAAATTGTGAAATTTGAAGGCTGTTATCATGGCCACGGTGATTCTTTGCTTATTAAAGCTGGTTCGGGTGTGGCAACGCTTGGACTTCCGGATAGCCCTGGTGTCCCTGAAGGTACAGCAAGCAATACGATCACCGTTCCATACAATGATTTAGAAAGCATCAAAGTCGCTTTTGAAGAATTTGGAGACGACATTGCAGGTGTCATTGTAGAACCAGTTGCAGGAAATATGGGTGTTGTCCCTCCGCAAGAAGGTTTCTTGCAAGGATTGAGAGACATCACTGAGCAATATGGCTCTTTACTCATTTTTGATGAGGTCATGACAGGCTTCCGTGTGGATTATCATTGTGCACAAGGCTATTTTGGCATTACGCCTGATCTGACATGTCTTGGTAAAGTCATCGGAGGCGGTCTGCCAGTTGGTGCCTATGGCGGTAGAGCGGACATTATGAGACAAATTGCGCCAAGCGGCCCGATTTATCAAGCAGGAACGTTATCCGGTAACCCGCTTGCGATGACAGCAGGTCTTGAAACATTAAAACAGCTGACACCTGAGTCTTATGAAGAGTTTAGACGCAAAGGAGATCGTTTGGAAGAAGGCATTTCAAAAGCGGCGAAAGCACATGGGATTCCACTAACATTTAACCGTGCAGGTTCCATGATTGGATTCTTCTTTACAAACGAACAAGTCGTCAATTACGATACAGCGAAAACAGCTGACCTCGCTTTATTCGCTGAATTCTACAAGGAAATGGCTGATCACGGCATCTTCCTTCCACCTTCACAATTCGAAGGGCTGTTCCTATCAACTGCTCATACGGATGAAGACATCGAGTATACGATTGAGACAGTTGAAAAGGTATTTCAAAAATTAGCTCAGTAACCAAAAGCCGATATGGAGACATATCGGCTTAGATCGTTGACAAAGGGTTAAAATGAACTTTATTTTAGCCCTTTGTCTTCTTTTCAGCGTGAAAGAAAACCTTTGCAGTCTAGGAAGGACGAGCACCGGAGCGGAGCGAATTTGACATTCGTGAGCACCAGCGCGCAGGACTGACACCGAATGCGAGGGTTTGTCTACACGCTGAGCCGATATGGAGACATATCGGCTTTTTGCTTTGCATAAAACCAATCATATTTTCACCGCCTCTTTCATACACCTGTATTGACATCTAATTTTATTTTGAAGGATTAGATGAAAGGAGGACACCGACTTGTCTCAAAACAATCGATTACAGTTTTCGGTAGAAGAGTCCATTTATTTCAAAAACGGACAGGAAGTCAGTGAGTTGCTGTCAATTTCTCTCGATCCTGACATTCTCGTTCAAGAAGTGAATGATTATGTTTCCATTAGAGGTTCACTCGAGCTAACAGGAGAATACAACATAAATCAAGAGGAGCTAATGGGTGAATCCAGTTCCTATGCATCATACAGGCAGGCTGATGAGGTGAAGGTAAGAGAGGACGGAACGGCTGAGCTGCTGCATCAATTTCCGGTGGATATCACGATCCCCAAGAACAAAATTAGTCATTTAAATGATGTATTTGTGTTTATTGATGCATTTGATTACCAGCTGACAGAAAGCCGTTTGCTCACGATTCAGGCTGATTTGGCCATTGAAGGTCTGTTAGATGAAGGAACGCCTGAACCGCTTGTAGAAGAGCCATATGAATTTGTCCATCGTGCTGAAGAGGAATATGGCGATGTCACTTATGAATATCAGGCGCAGTCTGAATATGAAGAGCAAGAAATGCTGCCACGTGAAGAGCATGAAGAAAATGCAGAACAGCAGGCCGTTTTGCAACATGAAGCGCGAACTGAACAAGAAGAGGATGAAATAGACATCGAGACGGTGATGGTGGAAGAAGCAGAAGAAGAGGAGGAATATGAGGAAGAAGAAGCCGTGGCGCTTGGGTATCGTTCCTTCCCAGAAGCTCAAGTTCAAGAGCCGCCATTCTTTGACCCGCCTAAGCTGTTAGAAGAAGAGGAGCGGGATGATACGTTCTTTGAGGTGGAAGTGAGGAAAGACCCTGAAGCAGAGAGCAAGGAAGAAGAAGAGCCGCCAGCTTATCCAGCCTTTGAATCACCTGCTTATCAGATGGAACAGACGCAGGAAGAGCGGGATGACAGCTATCAGTTCGAACGATTATATGAACGTGAAGCACCAAAGGTGTATGAATCAGCTCAAGAAGCTGAGGAGTTTGAACATGACCAGAGAGAAGCGTCTGGCAGTGAGAATTCTCTTTATTTAACGAAGCTGTTCGCTAAGCAGGAGGAGGAAGATTTTTCTCGCATGAAAATATGTATAGTTCAGCAAGAAGATACGGTCGATCGTATTTGTGAGCGATATCAGTTGAATGTGCAGCAGCTCCTTCGAACGAATTCATTGTCGGTGGATGCAGAGCTTGAAGAAGGGCAGATTCTTTATATTCCTGAATATCAAAAAAGCAATGCATAGTATGAGATGATGGACCGAGAAAATGTGGTGAGAGAACGTGGATGAAATCCAATCTGTCCTATACGAATACGGGCTTGAGGCTGAATATATCGAACCTGTCAGTCCAGCAGTCGTTAGAGTGTATACAAAGCAGGGCGTATTTGCACTAAAGCGAGTAAAACCCCATCGACACATGCAGTTTACAGAGCAAATGCTTGAACTAGAATCAAAAGGCTATCGCTCGTTTGTGCCGATTTATCGCACGAAGAGCGGTTCCTTTTTCTCAAATCATCGAGAAAGCCAGTACACGTATTACCTCATGCCATGGCTAACGAATGAAAAGAGAGAAGAGCAGGACGATAAACATGAATATTTATTTCAAGAGATTGCAAGACTTCATAAACGAACAGAAGTCATGATGGACATTACTGAGCAGGAAATAGAGGCTCACTACACCCAAATGAAAAGCAAATGGGAAACAGAGAAAGACATGTATGAACGATTTATCGAGCGGGCAGAACAAACATGGTATATGTCGCCATTTGAGCTGGCTGCTGCTATGTACTTTTCAGAAGCGATGTCTGCAAGTGAATTTGCACTTGAACGTTTAGAGGATTGGCATGAGGAAATGAAAGACCAAGAGACGACACGTATTGTGTTAAACCATGGGCAACTGTCAATCCATCACTTTTTGTACAATGATGTAGGTACAGGACATTTCACCAATTTTGAGCGGTCTAAAAAGGCTGCCCCCATTTATGACCTTTTGACCTTTTACTATCGCACATTCAAAACCTACCCTACTCCTTGTCCTGAATGCACATCTTTGTTTTATACGTATCAAAAGGGAAATAAACTTCGTGAGGAAGAGATTCATTTGTTCTTGAGCTACCTCGCTTATCCGCAGGGTTTGTTTGATACGGTGAAAGCCTATGAAGCAGGCGGACAGGATGAGATGGAAAGTTGTCAGGAGCTGTTAAGGGCGTATTGGCAAATGAAAAATTCTGAGCCGACCGTCATGAAAATACACGAAATTGAGCAGGCTAGACGCCTTGAAGAAGAACAAAATGCCTCGTCATCAGAAGAGTGACGAGGTTGTTTGCTGTTGCGCTATGAAATGTCTAACGAGGGATGACCTATACATAAGAGTGAGCCTGCAACATTCAGCTCTCTTAAAACCAATCAAGATGAAAGGCACAGGCGAGAAATATGAGAATTCCTAAGATGAGGACGTCAAATGTTGTGGGAAAAATGATCGTACGAAAGCCTTGAAATATGGCAATCGGGAGAACGACTTGGGAGGCAACTGCCCGAATTTGTCTAAGCCATGGGGGGAGTGTGTAAGGATTGATCTTTTTCAAAATAAAACGCCCTCCTTCTTTATTTTGTTATTATCATATGGGCAAAGAGGCAAAGGGTGCCTGCCCAATTTGTATAAAGAAGAAGAAAAGCGGAAAAGATGATTGACGAAAACAAAAGGCATTTAGTAATATTAATAAAAGATGAGTATAAGCTGATGAACGTGATATATCGTAAGCGTGGATCAGGAAGAGTACGAGCAAGACCCTAAAGAGAGGGAAACCAATAGCTGAAAGGTTTTCTAGGATGCACTTGTTTGGAAGGTCGCCTGTGAGCTTAATTTCTTGAAACATGTAGTAGAGAAATTCGGGAGATCCCCGTTATCCTTTAGAGAGTACGGGACACGTCTAAGTGTTTCGTGAAAAAAGGTGGTACCGCGAAAAAGCTTTTTCGTCCTTTTATAAGGATGAGAAGGCTTTTTTTATGTTTCATCAGCCGAAAAAATGTGGAGGTAACACAAATGGAAACAAATAATCAAGAAATGCCAACAAAGTACGATCCAAATGCGATTGAAAAAGACCGCTATTCGTACTGGCTTGAAGGGAAATTCTTCGAAGCACAAAATGACAAAACGAAAGATCCATATACAGTCGTCATTCCTCCACCAAACGTGACAGGAAAATTACACTTAGGGCATGCTTGGGATTCAACCCTTCAAGACATCGTGACTCGTATGAAACGGATGCAGGGCTATGATGTTTTATGGCTGCCAGGAATGGACCATGCGGGTATTGCAACACAAGCCAAGGTAGAGGCGAAGCTTCGCGAAGAAGGTGTGAGCCGCTATGATCTCGGACGTGAAAAATTTGTAGAAGAAACGTGGAAGTGGAAAGAAGAGTATGCCGATTTTATTCGCAGCCAGTGGGCGAAAATGGGTCTAGGTCTAGACTATTCGCGTGAGCGTTTCACATTAGATGAAGGCTTGAATAAAGCAGTCCGCCAAGTGTTTGTTCAATTGTATGAAAAAGGATTGATCTATCGCGGAGAATACATCATTAACTGGGACCCAGCAACAAAAACGGCCCTTTCTGATATTGAAGTCATCTACAAGGATGTGCAAGGTGCGTTTTATCACTTGAGATATCCGCTTGCAGATGGATCAGGTTCGATTGAAATTGCGACAACAAGACCTGAAACGATGCTGGGAGATACGGCAGTCGCTGTACATCCTGAAGATGAACGCTATCAGCATTTGATTGGGAAAACAGTTGTTTTACCAATTACCGGCCGAGAGATTCCAATCGTCGGGGATGACTATGTCGATATGGAATTTGGATCAGGAGCTGTAAAAATTACGCCGGCTCATGACCCGAATGACTTCGAGCTTGGAAACCGTCATAACCTAGAGCGCATTCTTGTGATGAATGAAGATGGCACAATGAATGGAAACGCACTTCAATACAAAGGAATGGACCGCTTCGAATGTCGTAAACAGCTTGTGAAAGATCTTCAAGAAGAAGGCATTTTGTTCAAAATTGAGGACCACATGCATTCAGTTGGTCACAGTGAGCGCAGTGGCGCTGTAGTGGAGCCATATTTATCAACACAATGGTTTGTGAAAATGCAGCCGCTCGCAGATGAAGCCATCAATCTGCAAAAAGGTGATGAGCAAGTTCAATTTGTTCCAGACCGATTTGAAAAGACGTATTTACACTGGATGGAAAATATCCGTGACTGGTGTATTTCTCGTCAACTATGGTGGGGACACCGCATCCCGGCTTGGTATCATAAAGAAACGAAGGAAGTATACGTGGGACTTGATGCGCCAGAAGATATTGAAAACTGGGAGCAAGATAACGATGTACTTGATACATGGTTTAGTTCAGCGCTTTGGCCTTTCTCTACAATGGGCTGGCCAGATGCAGAAAGTGAAGACTTCAAGCGCTACTATCCAACCAATCTGCTTGTAACAGGCTATGACATCATCTTCTTCTGGGTATCCCGTATGATCTTCCAAGGTCTTGAATTCACAGGAGAAAAACCATTTAAAGATGTCCTCATTCACGGTCTTATTCGCGATGAACAAGGGCGTAAAATGAGTAAGTCACTTGGCAACGGAATTGATCCAATGGAAGTCATCGACAAGTACGGAGCGGATTCATTGAGATATTTCTTAGCGACTGGAAGCTCTCCAGGTCAAGATTTACGTTTTAGCTTTGAAAAGGTTGAATCCACTTGGAACTTTGCGAACAAAATTTGGAACGCATCCCGTTTTGCTCTCATGAATATGGATGGTTTAACGTACGATGAGCTTGATTTAACAGGAGAAAAATCAGTTGCTGATCAATGGATTTTAACACGCTTAAATGAAACAATTGAAAGTGTCACACAGCTTGCTGATAAGTATGAATTTGGTGAAGTGGGCAGACATTTATACAACTTCATTTGGGATGATTTCTGTGATTGGTACATTGAAATGGCGAAACTTCCGCTTTATGGAGAAGATGAAGCGGCGAAGAAAACGACTCGTTCGATCCTTGCGTATGTATTAGATCAAACGATGAGACTTCTACATCCGTTTATGCCGTTCTTAACAGAAGAAATCTGGCAGCATCTGCCTCACGAAGGTGAGTCTATTACGGTTGCGAAATGGCCTGAAGTGAAGCCTGAGCTTTCAAACGAACAGGCTTCTGCTGACATGAAGCTGCTTGTTGAACTGATTCGTTCTGTTCGTAACATTCGCAGTGAAGTCAACACACCAATGAGCAAACAAGTCGAGCTATATATCAAAGCATCCACATCTGATGTACAGGAACGTTTAGAGAAGAACCGTTCATATATTGAGCGCTTCACGAATCCAAGTGTGCTTGAAATTGGCACGGATGTTCCTGCTAGTGATAAAGCGATGACAGCAGTTATTTCTGGAGCAGAGCTCATTCTTCCGCTTGAAGGTTTAATCAATTTAGACGAAGAAATTGCCCGTCTGCAAAAAGAGCTTGATAAGCTGACAAAAGAAGTTGAACGCGTACAGAAAAAACTTGGCAATGAAGGCTTTATGAAAAAAGCGCCTGAAAGTGTCGTAGAAGAAGAGCGTGCGAAAGAACGTGATTATGTCGCAAAACGCGAAGCTGTTCAAAAGCGTATTGAAGAGCTGAAAGCATAAGAGTGAAAAGACGGCTCCTAATGAATTGGAGTCGTCTTTTTTGAAAATTTCGTATGAAATGAGAGATGACATTGTTTACAACCTATCATGAAGCCATTGAATGGATTCATAGCAGACTCGCTTTCGGTGTCAAACCGGGACTTGAACGAATGAAATGGCTGATGGACAGACTAGACCATCCTGAACAAAAAATAAAAGCGGTGCATGTGGCTGGAACAAATGGAAAAGGATCAACGATTGCATTTACTCGGTCCATTTTACAGTCAGCGGGCTATTCAGTTGGAACCTTCACCTCACCATTTATTTTAACGTTCAATGAACGAATTAGTGTAAATGGGGAGCCGATTTTGGACGAAGAGTGGCTGAGTTTGGTGAACGACATCAAGCCTTTAGTTGATGAATTAGATGATACAGAGCTTGGTGCAGCAACAGAGTTTGAGATCATTACAGCCTGTGCGTTTGCTTATTTTGCCCATGTGCACCAAGTAGACTTTGTCCTCTTGGAAACAGGGCTTGGCGGAAGACTTGATTCTACAAATGTGGCAGCGCCCATCTTAACAGCAATTACGTCGATTGGTCACGATCATATGGCCATTTTAGGCGACACACTTGATCAGATTGCAGCAGAAAAAGCTGGCATTATTAAAACTGGGATTCCGATGATCACGGCCGTTCATCAAGCGGATGCTCTTACTGTGATTCAACACAAAACCGAAGAAAAGAATGCGCCGTTTATCTCGTTATATGATACTTGTACCTTTAAGGACCAGCAGCCGACAGAAACAGGTGAACGTTTCACATTCACTACCCCAAAAAGGGAGTACTCGCAGCTAGAGACAGGGTTAATCGGAACGCATCAAAGGCAGAACGCCTCCCTTGCCGTTCTAATGATCGAATGGCTGGAGCAAGAAGGATATATCCATGTGCTAGATGAGCAAGTGTATGAAGGAATTCGGCAAGCGGTGTGGGCTGGAAGATTTGAAAAGATCCAAGATGAGCCTCTTGTTTATTTAGATGGTGCTCATAACGAAGAAGGAATGGACCGTTTAATCGAAACTGTACAAGCTCATTTTTCTAGTAAACAGGTTCATGTATGTTTTAGTGCGTTAAAAGATAAACCTTACAAACAAATGATCGAGAAGCTTGAAAGGATTAGTTCATCGATTCATTTTGTTTCCTTTGACTTTCCAAGAGCTGAGTCAGCGGAAAAGCTTTATGATTGCAGTCATTTAGAAGCAAAATCGTTTGATGAAGACCCTCGTGCAGTGCTTGACTTCATTCAGAAGAAAAGAGATGACCCTTCAGCAATGATTCTGGTGACAGGTTCCCTTTATTTTATCTCAGATGTACGAAGTCGTATTTTACAGTAAGGAAAAGACGCACATTGCTTCTATGCAGTGTGCGTCTTTTTTCTTTTGATATGTAGGAGAGGGGGAAAATCACTTTTTCGCAAGGTGATCAAAGGTGAATCGCTATGGTACAATCCGGTCTATTCTATTTACGGAAGGAGTCACCTAATTTGATTGATTTTTTTATGTTTTTCACAGGCATGGTCATGGGGTCATTTTTTCATCTAGTTGGTGAGAGGCTTCCAATGAAGCGGTCTATTCTTTTTCCTCGTTCACACTGCGGAGCTTGTAAAGAGCCGCTTTCTTTTCACGACATGCTCCCGCTTGTTTCTTATATTGTATTGAAAGGGTCATGTAAGCATTGTGGAACCCGGCTCTCTTTGCTTTATCCACTGGTTGAGCTGTTGACAGGCGGCCTTTTTTTCCTCGTTTATAGACATGCTGGTTTCTCTTTTGAGGGCCTTTTTCTTGTGAGTCTATGTAGTTTATTCGTGATTGCTGTCGTGAGCGATCTTTTTTATATGAGAGTACCCAACGAGCTCTTTCTCTTCTTTTTTCCTCTTTTCGCCATATACCGCACGCTAGAACCGCTTTTTATTTGGTGGGAAGGAGCGGCATCTCTTCTTATTTGTCTTCTTTTGTTTTATAGTTTTGAACATTTCAAGCCAAATAGTATGGGGGGAGCGGATGTCAAACTATTTGGTGTGCTTGCATTTTGCTTCGGATTTAAGCCGTTTCTGACCATTCTTTTTCTTTCGTCTGTCACTGGAATGGTTTACGCAAAGGTGTTTTCTTACAAGGCAAATGAACCCTTTCCTTTTGTTCCTGCCATCGCTTGTTCTTTCTGGCTTTATCTTTTTTGTGGTGATCTGTTAAACCCAATTCGCGATTTTTTTGGATGAGAAAATTGGCGAACACTTTTTGAACCTGCCGACAAAAGTCTTGTTCTTTTTTTTATTGGCTATGTTAAAGTGTGAAACAGAAAGAAGGACGGGTTACATTCGCGCTATTTCATTGGACAGAAAGGTCTTTCTTACAAACAATGTCAGAAAGCGGGGAATGACAGTGAAAAAAAGGCAGGCAAAAAAACAAGGGTTAAAGGTCAATATTAATGGCAAGGAAGAAATGCTGCATGGAGAAGAGCATCAACCTCAAAAACAGCAAGAGGATCAAGTGACGTTTTCGAACTGGGAGGAAAAGAGGCAGTCGGAACAGGAGACAGCCGCTTCCGAGGAGGAACCGTCCAAACCGAAAGAAGAAGATTTTCAATGGGACGATGCAGCTGATCACATTTACCATTCGGATCCAAAGGTCGTCACACCTTATCAAAAGAAAAAAGGTTCTTTTGACCAGAAGTTCAGTAAAAATCGCGGTCCCTTCAAACGAGTGATGACTACGATTGTGTTTGCAGTCGTTCTAGGGACAGGCCTCGGTGTATTTGCATTAAGTTTAAGTAAAGATGGGTCTGCCAATCCATCAGGAGGCGATCATATCAGCGTCTCAGCATCTGGAAGCGGACCTTCGGCGAAAGCTGGGGGAGATGCGCCACCGGCTGATCTTGCAGATACGTCAAAGGACAATGAAGGTGAAAAAAGTGCATCAGGTCATTTTTCAACCTTTGTGGTGCAGGCTGGAAAGTTTTCTTCTGAAAAAGGAGCAGATGACTTAGTGGACAGTTTAAAAGAGGCAGGATATGCAGGTAAAAAGGTATCAATGGATGATGGATATTATGTGATTGCCGGACTTGCCACAGAACAAGGGATGACAAGTGCCGTTGGGAAAAAATTGATCGATCAGCACTTTGAAGCATGGGGAGGAAAAGAGCTCTCGTTTCAAGTGCCGGATGAGCTGACAGGTTTAATAGAGAAGGCATCTGTCTTATCCTCTAAGATGATTGCAGGAGATGATGTGGATCAAAAAGAAGTCACTCAGCTGATTTCTGAACTCGAAAATGCCAAAACAACCGATGCACCAGCTAAAAGCAGTTTGCTGAAAGCTGTACAGCTTTTAAATGACCCATCTGCTGAAAATGGCTGGAAATCTCAGCAAGCGCTATTAGATCAACTAAATACGTAAAATCATGTTTTTAACAGCCAAACTAGTCAAAAAATGACTAGTTTTTTTCTTTTGCTTCCAACATAATGATGTAGGAACATGAAAATGGCATTTTCGTCAATTGTCGGTAAGATGTTCATTTGATAGGATGAATGGGTATCTTACTTCTTAGGCTAAACCCTGAAAGGATGAACAAACATGAACCAGTTAATACTCGCATCTCAATCACCTAGAAGAAAAGAATTGCTTGATTTAGCAGGGTTTTCTTATGACATTCAGGCAAGTGATTTAAAAGAAGAAATAAATCGAAACCTTTCTCCTGCTGAGAACGTCCAATGGTTGGCAGAACAAAAAGCAAATGATATTCAAAAAATACATCCCAAAGCTGTGATCATTGGTGCAGATACAATTGTTGCAATTGATGGCAAATGTCTTGGAAAGCCAAAAGACAAGAAAGATGCAGCCTCAATGCTTCAATTATTGTCAGGTAAGACACATCAAGTCTTGACTGGTGTCACGATTCAATCAGAGAATAGAAAAGAAACATTTTATGAACAGACAGACGTGACATTTTGGCCGCTTACACAAGATGAAATAGACCGCTATATTGAAACCAGTGAGCCTCTTGATAAAGCTGGAAGCTATGGCATTCAAGGAAAAGGTGCCCTGTTTGTACAAAAAATAGACGGTGATTATTTTTCCGTTGTAGGACTCCCTATTGCTAAAACAGTCAGAGTGCTTGAAACATTTGGTATCACCCCTTTTTGATGACGGGAAGGAATCAAAAAAGGAGTGTAGATCTTGAATCATTTCCCTATGCTGCTAAAGCATTTTCCTCATGATGAAAAGCCGCGCGAACGATTTGTCAAATATGGCCCAAGCAGCTTATCAAACCATGAACTTGTCGCGATTCTTTTGAGAACAGGTACAAAAAAGGAATCAGTTCTTCAAGTGTCCGCAAGACTTTTACAAACATTTGGTGGTCTTCGTTCTGTGAAGGAAGCTTCGATTGAAGAATTGTCAAAGATTCGAGGAGTTGGAAAAGCGAAGGCGATCTCTCTTTTAGCTGCTTTAGAACTCGGCACTAGATTACACCATCAAACGACGGACAATCGTTATGTGATCCGCACGCCGGAGGATGGTGCGAATTTTGTGATGGAAGATATGAGATTTTTGACGCAGGAGAATTTCGTTTGTCTTTATCTCAATACCAAAAATCAAGTTCTTCATAAACATACTGTGTTTATCGGAAGTCTAAATTCGTCGATTGTTCACCCGCGCGAAATTTTTAAAGAGGCCTTTAAACGTTCGGCCGCTTCATTTATATGTGTGCACAACCATCCATCTGGAGATCCGACGCCCAGCAGGGAAGATATTGAAGTCACACAGCGACTTTTTGAATGTGGGAAGCTGATTGGAATACAGCTGCTTGATCATCTAGTGATCGGTGATCAAAAATTTGTGAGTTTGAAGGAAAAAGGGTATTTGTAACACTTTTTTTTTCAATGTTTTACGATATAATAGAGTTTATGAGTTTTTCCCTAAAGGGAATTTTGGTTTAAGAAAGGAAGATACATACATATGTTTGGAATTGGTACAAAAGACCTTGGAATAGATCTTGGAACAGCGAATACGCTTGTTTTTATTAAAGGAAAAGGCATTGTTGTGAGAGAACCTTCGGTCGTAGCTTTGGAAACTGATACGAAGTCTATAGTGGCGGTTGGAAATGACGCTAGAAACATGATCGGTCGTACACCTGGTAATGTTGTGGCACTGCGCCCAATGAAAGACGGAGTCATTGCAGACTACGAGACGACAGCAACAATGATGAAATATTACATTAATCAAGCATTAAAAGGTAAAGGGCTTTTTGCTCGTAAACCTTACGTGATGGTGTGTGTACCATCTGGTATTACAGCAGTAGAAGAGCGTGCAGTCATTGATGCAACAAGACAAGCTGGTGCTCGTGACGCATACCCTATTGAAGAGCCATTTGCTGCGGCAATCGGTGCTAACCTTCCTGTATGGGAGCCAACTGGAAGCATGGTTGTAGATATTGGCGGCGGTACAACAGAAGTAGCCATTATTTCACTTGGCGGTATTGTGACATCTCAATCGATCCGTGTTGCAGGAGACGAAATGGATGATGCGATCAGCAGCTACATTCGTAAAACGTATAATCTTATGATTGGTGATCGCACGTCAGAAGCGATTAAAATGGAAATCGGTTCTGCGCAGCCTGACGTACATGATGAGATGGACATTCGCGGCCGTGACCTTTTAACAGGTCTGCCAAAAACGATCTCTATTACGGCAGAAGAAATTGCAAAAGCGCTTCGCGATACGGTGGAAACAATTGTCGATGCGGTCAAAATGACACTTGAAAAAACGCCACCTGAGCTAGCAGCAGATATTATGGACCGTGGAATTGTGTTAACAGGCGGCGGTGCATTGCTACGTAATCTTGACAAAGTCATTAGTGATGAAACAAAAATGCCGGTCATTATTGCTGAAGATCCGCTTGACTGTGTGGCGATCGGAACAGGGAAAGCACTAGAACATATTCACTTGTTCAAAGGAAAATCTAAAGATAATCGATAATTGGGCGTAAATAAAGAGGTGTAAGACATGCCGCAGTTTTTTATGAATAAAAGATTAATGTTGCTCCTTGTCTGTGTCATCGTACTGGTGGCCATGATTGGTTTTTCAGTGAAAAGCGGCAGAGGTGCTTCATGGCCGGAAAAATTAGTGGGGGATACGACAGGCTTTTTTCAAGGTGTCTTTCATAAACCATCACAATTTATTGCCGGTATTTATGGGAACGTACAAGATTTAAAGAACACATATGATGAAAACGAGCGACTTCGAAAAAAACTTGATGGACAAACCCAATATGAGGCGAAACTTCAAGAACTAGAAGATGAGAACAAAAAGCTTCGCAAGCAGCTCGGATATGTGAACTCTATTCGTGACTACACGCCCATTCTTTCAACAGTCATTGCGAGAAACCCGTCCCTTTGGGATAGTTTTGTCATGATTGATAAAGGGAAAAAACAAGGCGTTGAAAAAGATATGGCGGTCACAAATGAGAGTGGTGCGTTAATTGGGAAAATTGAAAGTGATAAGCTCAACAATTTTACGTCGACTGTAAGGTTGCTAAGCTCTACAGATCAAAATAATAGAATTTCAACGAAAATTTTTGCGAAAAAGGGCAAAGAAGAACTCAATGGAATCATTAACGGTTATGACAGCAAGAAAAAAATGCTGACAATGAACATTTTAAAATCCGATGCTGATGGGGATGTCAAAAAAGGAGATCTTGTTGAAACATCTGGAGCAGGGGGCGTATTCCCGCAGGGCTTGACGATTGGAAAGGTAAGCGAAATTGAGCCGGACCATTACGGACTGACAAAAATTATTTATGTAGAACCAGCTGCTGAACTCAATAATTTAGACCGTGTGATTGTTGTGAATCGCAGCACAAGTACGGCAGACGCATCTCAATTAACGAAGGAGGAAGGCTCGTGAAACGTGTCCTTCTTGCTTTCGTCATGTTGTTTATTTTCGTATTTGACAGTATTTTTGTCGATTTAGTGAAGCTCCCATTTGTTTCAGACAATCAAATTTTAGCGCCTCATTTCATCTTACTCGCACTTGTATTTATGACAGCTTTTGTGAATCAAAAATATGGTGTGATTTATGGATTTATCTTTGGACTTTTATATGATATTTCGTATACAGGTATTCTTGGTGTTCATATGTTTGGCTTTGGTGCGCTCTGCTATTTGTTAGCAAAAGCCTTCAAAGTCCT
This sequence comes from Bacillus sp. 22483, assembly GCF_052044605.1. NCBI lineage: Bacteria > Bacillati > Bacillota > Bacilli > Caryophanales > Bacillaceae > Bacillus > Bacillus sp. 22483. The sequence continues at coordinate 91,668 of NZ_JBQENU010000001.1, forward strand.
CCAAACGAATATGTTAGTCGTTGTCTTTCTGTCGGTGATTGCTGTTGCAGTGATGGAGTTTTATGTGTACGGTGTTCAAGCGACGATTCAACCAGATATTATGCCTTTTAATACGTATGTCATCGAACGCTTTATTCCAACGATTCTTTTAAATACTGCTGCGTCTCTCATACTTGTTGTGCCGCTTAGGCTCTTTTTCATCAATGTGAAACAAGGACTGATCGACGAATAAAAGCAGGAGTTTGTCCAATTACGGCGAAATGAGTATGTTGTTGAGGTGAGCATCTTGAAAACTCAAAAACAGCAGTATGTGACAATAAAAGGTACAAAAAACGGATTAACATTACAGTTAAATGATGACTGTTCGTTTGAAGACCTTCTTTCTGGCTTGCGAGAGGTTCTTTTACTTGAGCAATATACAGATGGAAGAGAAGGACATAAAGTCAATGTGCATATTAAACTTGGTTTTCGATATTTAACAGAGGATCAAGAGGCGCGTTTAACTGAAGCGGTGTCTGAAAATGAACATCTCGTCATTCACTCTATTGAAAGTGACGTCATGTCAACTGAAGAGGCGAGACGTTTAAAAGCAGAGGCTGAGATTACTTCTGTAGCAAAAATTGTACGCTCTGGACAGGTGCTTTATGTCGAAGGGGATCTTTTATTAATAGGAGATGTCAACCCTGGCGGAACCATTCGTGCAGGGGGGAATATTTTTGTGCTCGGTGCATTAAAAGGTGTAGCGCATGCTGGATGTAATGGAAACAAACAAGCTGTGATTGCGGCATCTCATATGATTCCAACCCAGCTTCGTATCGCACAGGTGTTTAACCGTGCACCGGATCAAAAAGAAGATGGAAATGAAATGGAATGTGCTTATTTAGATATAGATGGCAATATGATCATTGAACGCCTGCAGCAATTGGCTCATATAAGACCTAATCTGACAAGGCTTGAGGGAGGAATGTGAAATTGGGCGAGGCTATTGTGATTACCTCAGGAAAAGGCGGCGTTGGCAAAACAACAACATCTGCAAACTTAGGCACAGCACTAGCAATTCAAGGGAAAAAAGTGTGTCTAGTTGATACCGACATCGGCCTTCGGAATTTAGATGTCGTGATGGGGCTTGAAAACCGCATTATTTATGATCTAGTCGATGTAGTAGAAGGAAGATGCAAGATTCACCAAGCGCTTGTGAAGGATAAGCGGTTCGAGGATCTTTTGTATCTTTTACCTGCTGCTCAAACAAGCGATAAAACGGCGGTAGAGCCGGAGCAGATCAAAGAATTAATTCAATCATTGAAACAAGACTTTGATTATGTTGTCATTGATTGCCCTGCTGGAATTGAGCAAGGCTTTAAAAATGCTGTATCAGGTGCTGACAAAGCGATTGTGGTCACGACACCTGAAATCTCAGCTGTGAGAGATGCAGACCGAATTATCGGCTTGCTGGAACAAGAGGATATTGAACCGCCTCGTTTGATTGTGAACCGCATTCGTACACACATGGCGAAAAATGGCGATTCGATGGATGTGGATGAAGTTGTCCATCATTTATCAATTGATCTTCTCGGCATTGTAGCCGATGATGATGATGTCATTAAGGCTTCAAATAATGGTGAACCGATTGTCATGGATGCTAAAAATAAAGTTTCCATTGCGTATCGCAATATTGCTCGCCGCGTACTAGGTGAATCCGTTCCTCTTCAATCCTTTGAAGAAGAAAACAAAGGGATGTTTGCAAAGCTGAAAGCATTTTTCGGTGTAAGAGCATAATGATTCACGTGAGATGAGACCGATTCGATGAGAATCGGTCTTTTTGTTGCATATCATATGAGGTCGCCACATAAAATGTACAAACTGTTTGTATGTAAAGGGTGATCTTATGAAAAGAGTGGACGAGTATCGAAAGAAAATAGCGCAGCGCCGCAAAATGAAGCAGCCAGCTGCTGCCCCTAAGAAGGCAGCTTTCAAGAAGAAAGATGATATTCCGCCATGGGTCTTGTTAACAGAAGAAGAAAAGCATTCTGGCTCGGCTTCCTACGAGTCAACTTCTCATCAGCCGAAAAAATTTCGCCATCCGTTATTTCATTCAAATACATTTGTGCTTAAATGTTTACTTTCTGCCTCTCTTGTACTGATTGCCGCTATTTCATTTAAAGGACAGGCGGGGCCTTTTCAGCAGCTAAAGCCGATGATCAGTCAAACCTTTGAACAAGATTTTCAATTTGCTGCCGCCAACCGGTGGTTTGAGAAAACTGTCGGAAACCCACTTGCCTTTTTAACCGATAAAAAAGAAGGACAAAAGGACGTACAAGCCAATCAAGAGCTGGCTGTCCCTGCCTCGGGAAAAGTGCAAGAATCCTTTACGCAAAATGGTGCCGGAGTGAAAGTTGAAACATCTGCTGAAGCCATCGATAGTATGAAAGAAGGCTATGTCGTAGAAGTGAAAAAGAAAAGTGATACGGGGCTCACAGTCGTGGTGCAGCATGCAGATAACAGCTACAGCTGGTACGGCCAACTAAAAGAAGCTGATGTGGCTTTATACGATTTTGTCGATAAAGGGGAAAAAATTGGTCAAATTGCGCTTGATGAACAAGGCAAGGGGACATATTACTTTGCCATTAAGCAAAATGAACAGTTTATTGATCCCATTCAGGTGATGACCTTTGAATAGATGGCTGCTCATGCTGACAAAGGTCCATGTTCACCCGCTCCTTTGGATAGTCATGGCATTTGCCATGCTATCAGGTCAAATTAAGCCGCTACTTTGTCTGCTCATCATCGTCTGTGTCCATGAGCTTGGACATGCAGCGGCTGCTTGTTATTATCACTGGCGGATTCGGCGGATTTTTTTACTGCCATTTGGCGGGGCGGTAGAAGTAGAAGAGCATGGCAACCGTCCGCTAAAAGAAGAACTGGCGGTCATTTTATGCGGACCGATTCAGCATGTCCCGCTCCAGCTCGTCGCCTGGCTTCTCATGGAAGCCTCACTTATTTCATATGACGTCTTTACGATGTTTACTTTTTATAATATAGCGATTTTTCTAGTGAACCTTTTGCCCATTTGGCCGCTTGATGGCGGAAAATTATTCTTTTTGCTCTTATCTGTTTTTTACCCTTTCCAACAGGCACATGCCCTTGCAATAAAAGGCTCACTCATTTTTTTCGGTCTTTTGACAGCAGGGTTACTCTGTTTTGCTCCGCTGCAATTCAACGGCTGGATCCTGCTCACTTTTTTAGCCTACTCGCTTGTGATGGAGCACCGGCAGCGGCATTATATCAGGGTACGTTTTTTACTAGAACGTTATTACGGTAAAAAAGAGCAAAAGGTAGAGAAACTCATTCCGCTGAGAGCCAGTGCTGAGGAGAAAATATATGAAGTGATGGCGCGATTCCAAAGGGGCTGTAAGCATCCCATTATTATCGAACGGAATGGTGTGAAAATGAGCCAGCTCGATGAAAATGAATTGCTCCATGCTTATTTTTCAGATCGAAGAACCACCTCTTCCATGGAAGATCTTCTTTTGCCGTACTAATGGTGAAAATACATTGACATTCAGCGTCTAATTTGATATATTTTTTAATGTTATGGATATGTAGCACCCGTGCTACAACCGCGCGGAGCAGGTGTAAAGTGCCTATTGGCCCCCTGTATTCGGCGAGTCTGAGTTTATTAGGAGGTGCAGAGATGTACGCAATTATCGAAACTGGTGGTAAACAAGTAAAAGTTGAAGAAGGTCAAACTGTTTATGTTGAAAAACTAGCTGCTGAAGCAGGTGAAACAGTTACTTTCGAAAACGTATTGTTTGTCGGCGGAGACACTGTCAAAGTGGGTAACCCTTCAGTTGCTGGAGCAACAGTAACGGCTAAAGTTGAAAAACAAGGTCGCGGTAAAAAAATTACTGTGTTCAAGTACAAACCGAAGAAAAACAACCACAAGAAACAAGGTCATCGTCAACCTTACACTAAAGTTGTTATCGAAAAAATCAACGCTTAAGGCGTGTGAGTGATATGATCAAAGCAACCATTACTCGGTCGCCAGCAGATGAAAGCATTACGTCTTTTCAGATGACTGGACATGCCGAGTTTGCTGAAAAAGGTCAGGATCTCGTTTGTGCAGGTGTATCTGCTGTTGTTTTCGGGTCAGTCAATTCAATTATTGCACTGACAGGAATGGATCCACTGCTTGATATTGGAGATGAAGGCGGGTATTTCTCTTTTGAACTGCCAGCTGATACAGATCCAGTCACCTTTGAAAAAGCCCAGTTGCTTTTAGAAGGCATGGTCGTTTCCTTAGAAACAATTGAACGAGATTATCACGATTATGTGAGAATATCTACAAAAAAATAGGAGGTGAACTTCATGCTTAGATTAGATCTTCAATTTTTCGCATCTAAAAAAGGGGTAGGTTCTACAAAGAACGGACGTGACTCTGAGTCTAAACGTTTAGGCGCTAAACGTGCTGATGGTCAATTCGTAACTGGTGGTTCTATCCTTTATCGTCAACGTGGAACGAAAATCTATCCAGGTGAAAACGTTGGACGCGGAGGCGACGACACTCTTTTCGCTAAAATCGACGGAACAGTTAAATTCGAACGTTTCGGTCGTGACCGTAAAAAAGTGAGCGTATATCCTGCGGCACAATAATTGCTAAAAACTCCGGTCATTGACTGGAGTTTTTTTCACTATTCAGGGAGCTTTTGCGCTTTTTACAAGTAGTACCGAAGATGATAAAAGAAGATGCACTCCATAAATATCAAAGAATGTTTGCTGACTTTGCCTCATTTTCTCCTATACGATCAGAAAAAACAACCTTTCCTCACATAACTAGTGTTTTTCTAAGCTGTCTTCTCTGTTATAATTCAGGGAGACATATTGATGATAAGACTCCTAAAAGAGAGACCAAACGATTGGGAGTGCGATAATGGAAGAGATACCAAGTAAACAAAACGAAAAATTAACTCACGTTGCATTAACGAATGAATTGATCCATCTGCTTAGTCGTTCAAGACACGACTGGATGAATAAATTGCAGTTAATCAAAGGCAACTTGACATTAGAAAAATATGACCGAGTGTTCGAAATAATAGAAGAAATGGTCATTGAAGCACAGCATGAATCCAAACTCTCAAATTTAAAAATTCCCCAATTGGCCTATTACTTTCTAACCTTTAATTGGGAGTCGCATTTTATCACCCTAGAATATGAAGTGCTTGGTGAAACCCGAGACTTATCAGCATATGAATCGCAGCTGCTAACGGTATCACGGGAGTTGTTTTCGATATTCGATCAATCAGTTTGCCAAAAAACTGAAAATCATTTAACGGTCACTTTCCAAACGGATCATGAAGAGAATGATGTGATCTTATATTTTGATTTCAAAGGAAAATTAACAAGTTTGGATGCGTTAAATGCGTTTCATGACGCAAACTATCCATGTATGAGTATAACGCAATTTCATGTGACGAATCACGAGTCCATGATTGAGCTTTGTTTGAGGCAAGAACGAGATATGTGATGCAGAGAAACGGAGGAAGTTATGTTTGTAGATCAGGTTAAAGTGTATGTTAAAGGCGGTGACGGCGGAAACGGTATGGTGGCGTTCCGTCGTGAAAAATATGTGCCAAAAGGCGGGCCAGCTGGCGGCGACGGCGGAAATGGTGCAGATGTAGTTTTTGAAGTAGACGAAGGACTCAGAACGTTAATGGACTTTCGTTATAAGCGTCATTTCAAGGCGGACCGCGGTGAGCATGGAATGAGTAAAAACCAGCATGGCCGAAATGCGGAAGAAATGATTGTTAAAGTTCCGCCGGGTACAGTTGTGACAGATGCTGAGACGGAACAAGTACTAGCTGACTTGACAGAGCATGGACAGCGGGCTGTGATTGCCAAAGGTGGACGTGGCGGACGTGGAAATTCACGCTTCGCAACACCAGCAAACCCTGCACCACAGCTGTCTGAAAACGGTGAGCCAGGTAAAGAACGTGACGTCATCTTAGAATTAAAAGTACTTGCAGATGTTGGACTTGTTGGTTTCCCAAGTGTCGGGAAGTCAACGCTGCTTTCGATTGTCTCTTCTGCGAAACCAAAAATTGCGGATTATCATTTTACAACGCTTGTGCCAAACCTCGGAGTTGTTGAAACAGACGATAACCGAAGCTTTGTCATGGCGGATCTGCCAGGACTGATCGAAGGAGCGCACGAGGGTGTTGGCTTAGGTCATCAATTTTTACGCCACATTGAACGTACACGTGTCATTGTCCATGTCATTGATATGTCTGGACTTGAAGGGCGTGACCCATACGAAGATTACGTGACGATTAACGAGGAGCTTGAGCAATACAATATGAGATTGACAGAGCGTCCGCAAATCATTGTAGCGAACAAAATGGACATGCCGGATGCAGCTGACAATCTAGCGGCATTTAAAGAAAAATTAACAGATGACTATAAAGTGTTCCCAATTAGTGCGATCACAAGAGAAGGGCTTCGTGAGCTCTTATTTGAAATCGCCAATCAGCTTGAAACAACACCGGAATTCCCGCTCTACAATGAAGAAGAGCTCTCTGATAACCGTGTGATGTACAAGTTTGATGAAGGAGAAGCAGCATTTGAGATCTCAAGAGATCCTGATGGTACGTTTGTCTTAACTGGTAAAGCACTTGAGCGACTGTTTAAGATGACAGATTTCTCAAGAGACGAGTCAGTGAAACGATTCTCTAGACAGCTGCGCGGAATGGGCGTTGATGATGCCCTGCGTGAACGTGGTGCAAAAGATGGAGACATCATTCGTCTGCTTGAATTTGAATTTGAATTTATCGATTGATCAAAAGGAGGGTCCAGTTCATGGGCTCTCCCGTTTTTAAAAGGGGAGAAAACAGGTGAAAGAAGAAACGTTCTATTTAGTAAGAGAGGATGTACTTCCGGATGCGATGCGAAAAACGCTTGAAGTCAAAAAGCTTCTCGATCGCAAAAAAGCTGATTCAGTTGCCGATGCTGTTCAAAAAGCGGATTTAAGCCGCAGTGCTTTTTATAAATATCGAGATGCTGTTTTTCCATTTTATACGATGGTCAAAGAGCAGATCATCACATTGTTTTTCCACCTGGAGGATCGGTCTGGGGCTCTGTCTAGGCTGCTGCAAATTGTGGCTGACTCTGGCTGTAATGTGTTATCCATTCACCAAACGATTCCGTTGCAAGGAAGAGCGAATGTTACCCTGTCGATCAGTACGGCCGGCATGGCAGATGATATTAATACAGTCATGAATCAATTAAGAAAACTTGAATTTGTCGAAAAAGTTGAAATTCTAGGTTCTGGGGCGTAAAAGGAGAGATCATAGCAGATGAAGCAATTAACGGTAGGTTACTTTGGACCAGAGGCCACATTTACTCATTTGGCTGTCTGTTCTTGTTTTCCAAAAGATGCAGAGCAGCGGGCTTATGCAACCATTCCGCAATGTATGGATGCCGTGTCAAAGGGAGAAGTAGATTTGGCGGTCGTTCCACTTGAAAATGCACTCGAAGGATCTGTGAACTTAACGATTGATTATTTAATTCATGAGGACGCTTTGTCCATTGTGGGCGAAATGACAGCACCGATTCGCCAGCACCTGCTTGTCCATCCATCGAGAGCGGAGAGCTGGGAGACATTAGATGTGATTCAGTCACATCCGCACGCCATTGCGCAGTGTCATCAATTTTTGAAGAGACAGTTTCCTAATATCCCGCATCGGCCAGTGGAATCAACAGGCTATGCAGCGAAATACATCAGTGAGCATCCAGATGAAGCTGTTGGTGCGATTGCGAATGAAATCGCCGCAAAAACGTACGGATTGACGATTGCGAAAAAAGACATTCATGATTATCCGCACAATCATACACGTTTTGTCATTTTACATAAAGAGGCGAAGGCATCGTTCCCAATGAATTCTGGTTTTTCTTCAAAGCCAAAAACGACCATTGTTGTCAGCCTGCCAAAGGATGATCAGTCAGGTGCATTGCACCGTGTGTTATCAGCTTTTTCATGGCGGAATCTCAATTTGTCCAAAATTGAATCGCGTCCGACAAAAACAGGCCTTGGACACTATTTATTTATCATTGATATCGAAAAAGAGATGGATGATGTACTTGTCCCTGGCGCCATTCAAGAATTAGAAGCAATTGGCTGTGAAGTGAAACTACTCGGCAGCTATCAAACATATGAATTAACGAATGAAAAATAGTGTCCTCTTGGGGACACTATTTTTTTAGTCTTTAATGAGAAATCCAGCGTCATCAAGCGCTTGAATGGCTTGGTCAAGCTGCTTTTGGCTGTATGAAGTAAGGGTATGTAAGTGTACGCCGTCTGTCAGCTCTGATAAGTAGGAGGCGCCCGTATTAGAAATATGATGAACGAAGTCAGCCACTTGTTTGCGCGTACTCACTCGAATAGAGGCCGTCAGCTCCCCGTAGACAGGGTGCTCAATGATCACGTCTTTCACCGTTACACCGTAGTCTACAATCAGTGTCAGCTCCTCTTCTGTACGATGAGGATCGTGCTTGCAAGCGATAATCTGTTCAATTTCAGTTTCCGGTGTATGCTGCGCCATATACACATAGCCTTGGCTTGTGGCAATAATGGGTTCGTTTTTTGCTTTGAGTAATGAAATATCTTGTACAATGACTTGTCGTGAGACAGCGGCTTTTTTAGCTAAAAAACTTCCGGTGAGTGGTGTATCAGTCTCTTGTAGCCACTTTAAAATGGCGTTTCTTCTATCTTCGCCAATGAGTTTTCTCTCTTGTTCCACGTTTTATGCTCCTTTCTTCTCCTTTTGCAAGCTCTCAAATGTATGCAAAAGCTGATCGATGTCATCCTTTGATGATCCTCGTCCAAATGATAGTCGAATGAATTGAAGGGCATCACGATCTGATACATGTAATGCCTTCACAGCAGGGGAAGGGTGGTGATAACCAGAAGCGCACGCACTTCCTGTGGATATACAAATCCCATGCCGGTTACAAGCTAACATTACATATTGTCCTTCAAACCCTTCAAAAAAACAACCAATAATATGAGGCAGCGTGCGGCGCTGGTCACTTTCTTGCAGCATGCGGACAGGCAGCTGCCTTTTTTTTAGCTGCTGAAGAAAATAATCACGAAGCTGAATATCTAGCTGTTGCTGTTGATCTATTTTCAGCATGATTTGCTCGCTTGCGGCTACAAAAGCACCGATGCATGGCACGTTCACTGTCCCTGGGCGTAGACCATTTTCCTGAACAGTATCTTGATATATAGGCTTCCAAGGGACATGTGCCCCCATATAGACAGCACCGGCGCCCTTAGGTGCATACACTTTATGACTCGAAATGGAGAGGGCATCAACCCCTAGTTCTTTAATCGACACATGCATTTTTCCGAATGTTTGCACTGCATCTGTATGAAAAAGAATGTCTCTTTCTTTTAAGAGCGTTGCTAATTCAGCTAATGGCTGAATAATCCCAGTTTCTGAGTTGGCATGCTGGATGGATACTAGTCCGGTTTCAGGCAATAGAGCCTGTTTGAGAATCTCCTTTGTGATAATTCCTTCTTGATTCGGTTCTATGACCGTCACCTTCACACCGAGACGCTGCAAGGCATTGACCGCATGATGAACAGAAGGGTGCTCTACTGATGTGGTAATGACATGCTGTTTATGTGGAGGTAGCCCATTTATGATCGATTGAATCGCAAGGATATTGGATTCAGTTCCGCCACTTGTAAAGTAAATACTATCAGGTTCGCCCCCTAGAATCGCTGCAAGTGATTGTCTGCTGTAAGCCAAGATTTCATTTGCTCTTCCTCCTGCATCATGCAGGCTGCTCGCATTTCCGTAACATTCTTTGCTCAACTGCTGAAATACATGCAGTGATTCCTCAGAAACAGGTGTAGAAGCTGCATAATCTAAATAAATCAAATCCATCCATCTCCTGTGTGAAAATTTTTTCTTGTATTTATTGTAGTGTTGTGTAATGATATGTGTCAAGACAGGTGTAAATGACAGGAGGGGCGATTGTGTCATCTATCAAAAAAGTCATTGTGGTGGGGTCGGGCATTGCGGCTCTTTCCTTTGTGAATACGATCTCAGAGAACTGCCAAGTCATCATGATGACAAAAAAACAATTTTCCTCTAGTAATTCCATGCTCGCACAAGGGGGAATCGCTGCAGCCTTTTCCGCACATGATTCTGTCGATCAGCATGTGCAAGACACTTTAGCTGCGGGGTGTGGTCACAATGATGACAAAACTGTACAGGAGATCGTCCGTCATGGAAAAGATCTTGTAAAGAAGCTCGTAGAAGAGGGCTGCCCATTTGATCGAGATGAAACGGGAATTCCGCAGTTAGGTAAAGAGGGAGCCCATACGACCCATCGTATTCTGCATGCAGGAGGAGATCAAACGGGAAAAACCCTCGTGCAGTTTTTGAAAGGGAAGCTCGGCTCACACATTCATGTATACGAAAATCATCATGTCATGGATCTATTAGTTCATGAAGGGGTATGTACCGGTGTTGTGTGGAAAGACGAAAAAGGTCATGTACATACAATGACCGCGGATGCAGTTGTATTATCCACTGGCGGCTGTGGATCCTTATATGAAACAAACACAAATGATCCGTCTGTGACAGGAGATGGTCTGATGATGGCCTATCGCGCAGGGGCACAGCTAGTAGATCTCGAATTTGTGCAATTCCATCCGACCCTTTTGACCACTTCAGGTAAAGCGATCGGTCTCGTATCAGAGGCAGTCAGGGGAGAGGGCGCCTATTTAGAAGATGAATCAGGCAGGCGGATCATGAAAGGAATCCACCCGCAGAGCGATTTAGCGCCTAGAGATGTGGTGGCAAGGACCATTTTCCATGAGCAGCAACTCGGTCATTCCATTTATCTTAACATCCGTGATATTCCGCATTTTTCTGCACGTTTTCCTGCGATTGCTTCGATGTGTCAGCGTGCGGGAGTTGATATGGCAAGCGGAAGGCTGCCAGTTTCACCCGGTATGCACTTTTTAATGGGTGGAATTAAGGTGAATGAACATGGAGAAACAACAGTTCCATCACTTTTTGCCATTGGTGAAGCAGCTTGTACAGGTTTACACGGCGCCAATCGACTGGCAAGTAATTCGCTCTTAGAAGGTCTCGTTTTAGGAAACAACGCAGCACGGTATATTGAGCGGTTGCAAACCTGGCAAGATAAAAACCTTGCTCTTTCCATTCAAGAAGTATGGTCTGTCCCAACGGTGTCACTGGCTCAGCTCAGAAAATGGATGACGGCATATGCCGCAATTGTGAGAGATGAGAAAGGCTTACAGACTTTGCTCGATCATTTAGAACAAGTCTCTTTTCAGCAAATAAATGTGAAGAATATCACAAATGAACAGATCGAAATAACTAATCAATGGGCTTTAGCCATATGCCTTGTCAAATCTGCATTACTCCGAACAGAAAGCAGGGGCGGTCATTATCGCACAGATTATCCTAATCGGCATGATGCTTCGTGGCGAGCAAAACAGATTGTACATGAACAGGGCCATATTTATATCGTAAAAAATGAAAGGATTGGTGCCAAATGGAACGTTTACAGTTAAAGCAAATGCTCACTCATTTTTTAAAAGAAGATATTGGGTTTGGAGATGTATCCGCTGATGCCATCTTTGGAGACAAGAAAGGAACAGCTTACATCATGGCGAAACAATCAGGCGTATTGGCCGGGACGCAAGTCATTGATATGGGATACAAACTGCTGAATGAACAAGTTCAAACTGAGCTGTTTTTCCAGGAAGGTGATTGGATTCAGGAAGGGGCTGTACTGGCACAAATAACAGGCCCCGTCAACGACTTGCTGAAAGGGGAGCGGGTGGTGTTGAATATCCTGCAAAGAATGACAGGGATTGCTACACTAACGCATGAAGCAGTAGAGCGATTAGCTGATCCATCTATTACGATTTGTGATACGAGAAAGACGACACCCGGTTTGCGCATGCTGGAGAAGTACGCAGTAAAAGTCGGAGGTGGAAAGAATCATCGTTTCGGCTTATCCGATGGGGTGATGATTAAAGATAATCATATTGCGGCTTGTGGTTCTATCAGGGAAGCTGTGGAGAAAGCAAGAGCATACGCCGGTCATATGGTGAAAATTGAAGTGGAAATTGAATCAGAAGCACAGCTGATGGAAGCCATTGATGCCAAAGCAGATGTCATCATGTTTGACAACTGCTCTCCAGACGAAGTGAAGCGCTTTAAACAAATGACCCCTGAAACCATATTGACAGAGGCATCAGGCGGTATCACGTTGGAGAATGTGGCTAACTACCGGGGGACAGGTGTAGACCTTATTTCACTTGGATTCCTCACACATTCTGCTCCATCATTCGATTTTAGTATGAATATGGAATTCAGCCATAAAGGGGGAACGACTCATGTCCATGCTTGATGTGTTAGCAGCGCAGCATACAGCCATGATGCCAGATGAATATAAACAGCGCTCTTATGATGAAATGAAAGAGAGAGTATTAGAGATTAAACGCGCCTTTGGATCAAAGCTTTTTATACCGGGTCATCATTATCAAAAAGATGAAGTCATCCAATTTGCTGATGTGACAGGTGATTCATTGCAGCTTGCACAAATTGCTGCTGACAATCACGAAGCAGAATACATTGTATTTTGCGGGGTTCATTTTATGGCAGAAACGGCCGATATGCTATCAAAAAAGAATCAGCACGTCTTTTTGCCAGATATGAGAGCAGGTTGTTCAATGGCGGATATGGCGAATATGAAACAAACAGACAGGGCGTGGGATAAGCTCACTGAGCTGTTTGGAGATACGATCCTTCCGCTGACTTATGTAAACTCAACGGCTGATATTAAAGCATTTGTCGGCAAACATGGCGGATCGACTGTCACATCTTCAAACGCTAAAAAAGTATTGGAGTGGGCGCTGACCCAAAAAGAGCGGATTCTTTTTCTACCTGATCAGCATTTAGGGCGTAACACGGCCTATGATTTAGGGATTCCGCTAGAGGAAATGGCTGTCTGGGATCAAATAGAAGAAAAGCTCATCACCGACCAACCGCTTCATCGAATCAAAATGATTTTATGGAAAGGTCATTGCTCTGTTCATGAGAAATTTACCATTGAGAATATTGAACAAACGAGAAAACGTGACCGTGACATACAGATTCTTGTTCATCCAGAGTGTACGCATGAAGTCGTAAAGGCATCTGATCTAGCTGGTTCAACGAAATTTATTATTGATACGATCAAGCAGGCACCAGCAGGAAGCAAGTGGGCCATTGGAACAGAAATGAATTTAGTGAAACGCATCATTGACCAGCACCCTGACAAACAAATCGAATCCCTCAATCCAGATATGTGTCCATGTTTGACAATGAACCGTATTGATCTGCCTCATCTACTATGGTCACTTGAAAGCATTGAAAAAGGGGAGCCGGTCGGTTTGATTCAAGTGAATGAAGAGACGACAAAAGAGGCATTGCTCGCTTTAAATAAGATGCTGACCATTAAATAATGAAGTGTCCCCTCCTATCAGAAAACAAGTTTTTATCATATCGGCTTGTAAATAGGCATAAATTTATGTTGAAACATATTGTACTTCTGACATAACCGCTACGTTCACGTTTTGCATAGGAGGGGAAAACGTTGAAAATTCATATTGTGCAAAAAGGAGACTCCCTTTGGAAAATTTCAAAGAAGTACGGAGTCGACTTTCAAGAATTGAAAAAATTAAATTCGCAGCTCAGTAATCCAGATTTGATCATGCCAGGAATGAAAATCAAAATTCCATCTAGTGGTGTTCCTGTCAAAACCGATCATCACAAAGCAAAAGAAATGCCAAAAGCAAAAGAACACCCGTATGTAAAAGAAAAGCCAAAGGATGTCGTGCAAGTTCAAGATACGAAGCCGAAGGAAAAACCGAATGAACCGGTACCTTATGTGCCACCAGTACCAAAGATTGAACAGCCAGTTTTTCCACAAGTTGATGTAAACTATTATCAGACGAATCTCTACCAGCCATTCACGCCTCCTCCGAAAAAAGAACATCATGAGAAAAAAGATCACGTTCATGAAAAGAAAGATCATGTTCATGAGAAAAAGGATCATAAAGATCACAAGGACCATTTTCATCATGAAAATAAGGATCATTTCAAAGATGAAGTGGCAAAGGGATATGATCCATTCATTCATATCCCACATCAAAAAGAGGAGGGAAAAGATATGGAACATAGTAATTACCCAAACCTTCCTAATTTCCCACAAATGCCGAATGTTGGAGGGGCAGCAGTAGGGGGCATGGCTGAAAATAAAGAGCATCACCACCATCATCAAGAGTCATATGATCCTTATTATGGTTATGGTCATTACATGCCAGCAATGTATCCATATCCGCAGCAAATGGTACCCGCTTCTCCTATTTTACCGGGATCAGGCCTTTGTTATCCGGTACAGCCGTATTATCACCATCACATGATGCCGTACCCTTACCCGGCGGCTCAGCTGTATTATCCTGCGTATCAAGCACCGGCTTATTACGGTGAACATCATGAGCATCATGCAAACGATGGGCATCACTGGCACCACCATATGCATCCAAATGCAGGCGCAAATGCAAATGCAAATGCCAATGCCAATCAAGGCTTTTATCCAAATGCTCCAAATGAAGCATATGGCAAGGAAGACTGCGGATGCAATGATGGGATGAAGCATCATCAACCATGGCCTGGACATTATCCAAACCCTGTTCCATATGGTCAAATGGGTGCTTATCCAGCTCAGCCTTATATGCAGCAGCCTTATCAAAACCCATCTGTCTTTGCAAGACCAGAAGAAGACGAAGAAGATTAATGACACAAGGGACGATCTCAATCGTTCCTTTTTTTGTTTATAACTGACAGCTTGTTTTTGTCCTCAACTGTACATGCTAAAACAGAGCCTGTTTTGCGCTCATGAGATTCAATTTGTACAGGGGGTTTTTCGTTTGAGACAAAAATGGCAAAAAACAATCGCCTTAGTGCTTCTACCTATTGGATTAACGGCATGTGGTACAAATAACAATGCGGGTGTAGATACACGTCATAATCAATCAGGCCAGCCAGTTGGATACCACTCCAATCAACAGGCAACAGACAACAATCAAGATCATCAAGGACCGGTTTCTGAGCTTATGGAGGGAATGAACGGAAGAAATACAACGAATGTTGATGATCGTTCACGCCCTACACAGGATCAAGTGAGAATGCCGCTGACTGGTGGAGATGGACGCTACAGTCATGGAGATATGAACTATCATAACCAAATGTCGTTCTCTGGCTACGATAAACAAGAGAACATCCAGCGTTCAAGAAAAATCGCCAACCGTGTGAACAAAATGAACCATGTGACAGACTCACAAGTTATGGTGACGGATGAAAATGTGTATATTGCTCTTAAAACAGATGGGCGCTTGACATCAGAGGGTGTATCACAAGTAGAAGAAGCAGCGACTCGTTATGCAGATGGTAGAGCTGTCCAAGTCATTAAAGACGAAGGCGCATTTACACGCTTCAGAGATATGAGAAAAACGCAATTTGAAACAGGTCAGACAGGCATGACCCGATAGGCTGGAGTAAAAAAGGCTAAAGTTCATGACGAACTTTAGCCTTTCTTTAAAAATAAACTCTGATCCCGATATAAAATTCATAAAAGAAATAACAGCCAAATCCAAGTAATAAAATACCGGCAATAATGGATGTCCACTTAATCATTGTTCGGTTCATCACTTTTCTTGTTAGGGAAACAATCGTGAGAAGACCGATGTCATGAAGAAGAATTCCTGCCAAAATACCCGCAGCAGCCAATATAAATTCAGATGAATTTGTATTTTTATAAGCATCTGCCAGTACAGCACCAAACACAGATACCCAGAACACAAGGTTTCCAGGGGATACCGCGACGAGCAGCCCATTTCGGTATGTTTTAGCGAATGATTTATTCACTTTTTCTCCTGCTAAATGGATGTCTTGATCCGCATTTTTAATTGAATCGTAGGCAAGAATCATTAAAAAGATGGCACCGATCAGCCAGAGCGGAATTTGGATAAAGGGCAAAGATAAAAATTGAGCAAATCCAGCATATAAAGCCAAGATGAGCAATATATCGATGGTCATACCACCAGCGCCTACAGTTAATCCATGAAAGAATCCGTTTTTTAATCCCTGCTTTGTCATTTCAACCGTGATCGCTCCAACAGGTAGAGCAATTGAGAATCCAACGACGATAAATGTAAGAAATGTTTGCAATCGACTAGAACTTCCTTTGAATCATGTTTGTATAAAAATTCTCCGTTTAGATTAATTATACATAATAGGAGAAAAGGATCAATGATTATTTCTGATTTAATCGAAATGAGAGAGATAGATCGTGTATAGAAAGATGTATATCGTGAAGATCATGTATTCATTGTAGGGGAAAGGAACTATTTTCCTGAAACTTCTTTTTTTCATTTCTCAGCTATGCTACACTGTTGTGGAAATCAATATAAGTGACTAGGGGTGCCCGGAAATGCGGGCTGAGAGAGAAGACAAGCTTCTTAACCCTTTGGACCTGATCTGGCTCGTACCAGCGTGGGGAAGTTGAAGATGATACATGTGCCATATGAATGGCATACATGTTTTTTTCTGACGACGAAACCAGGTTCTTTACATAGAATCTGGTTTTTTGCTGGTGCTGATTCCATCCTGACCGGTCACACGAAAAGAAGGAGAGAACAGCAAATGAATGAAAAGACAAATGTTCCATCAACGCAATCTTTATTATCAAATTTTGAAGGCAGTCGAAAGGTATATGAACAAGGTTCAAGACCTGACATTTTGGTGCCAAAAAGAGAAATCGTGCTCACAAATACAGTGACACAAGCAGGTGATATCCAAAATGAACCGATTCGTGTGTACGATACAAGTGGACCGTATACAGATGAGGAGGCTCATATTGATGTCACAAAGGGATTAAAGCGTCTGAGATCAAAATGGATTAAAGAAAGAGAAGATACTGAAAGCTATGAAGGGCGTCAAGTAAAGCCAGAAGATAATGGATATCGCTTGAATGGGAAAGAATCCTTTCAAGCTGCCCATACAGATTTTCATCATGTGCCGCTCCGCGGGAAACAAGGTGCTTGTGTGACGCAAATGCATTATGCAAAAAAGGGGATCATTACGCCTGAAATGGAGTTTATCGCTTTGAGAGAACAGCTAAGTCCTGAGTTTGTTAGAGAGGAAGTGGCTAGTGGAAGAGCGGTCATTCCAGCGAATATCAACCATCCTGAAAGTGAGCCGATGATCATCGGGAAGAATTTTCACGTGAAAATTAATGCGAATATTGGCAATTCAGCTGTGACGTCGTCCATTGAAGAAGAGGTGGAGAAGATGACATGGGCAATTAGATGGGGGGCAGATACGATGATGGACCTGTCTACAGGAAAGGATATTCATACAACGAGAGAATGGATTATCCGCAATTGCCCAGTCCCAGTAGGAACTGTCCCGATTTATCAGGCACTTGAAAAAGTGAATGGAATCGCAGAAAATTTGACGTGGGAAGTATACCGAGACACATTAATTGAACAGGCGGAGCAAGGGGTTGACTACTTCACCATTCATGCGGGCGTCCTCTTAAGGTATATTCCGCTCACAGTCGACCGGGTCACAGGAATTGTTTCAAGAGGCGGAGCCATTATGGCAAGATGGTGTCTCGCTCATCATCAAGAGAACTTTCTGTATACCCATTTTGAAGAAATTTGTGAAATCATGAAAACGTATGACATTGCCTTTTCGCTTGGGGACGGGCTCAGACCGGGATCCATTGCGGACGCAAATGACGAAGCGCAGTTTGCAGAGCTGGAAACGTTAGGGGAATTGACAGAGATCGCTTGGAAACATGATGTACAGGTCATGATTGAAGGACCTGGTCATGTTCCAATGGATAAAATCAAAGAGAATGTCGATAAGCAGATGGAGATATGCAAAGAGGCACCTTTTTATACGTTAGGTCCTCTAACAACAGATATTGCACCGGGATATGATCATATTACATCCGCGATCGGTGCGGCGATGATTGGCTGGTACGGAACCGCCATGCTGTGCTATGTGACACCAAAAGAGCATTTAGGTCTGCCGAACAAAGAAGATGTAAGAGAAGGTGTCATCGCCTATAAAATTGCCGCACATGCAGCTGATGTAGCAAAAGGACATCCTGCTGCTCAAAAGCGTGATGATGCCTTATCGAAAGCGAGATTTGAATTCAGATGGCGGGATCAATTTCACCTGTCACTTGACCCAGAACGAGCGCTGGCATTCCATGATGAAACATTGCCTGCTGAAGGTGCTAAAACCGCTCATTTCTGTTCCATGTGTGGACCAAAGTTTTGCAGTATGAAAATTTCCCATGACATCCGCAACCAATCAGAAGAAGTGAAAAGAGAGATGGAGAAGAAGGCAAAGGAGTTTATCAATCAAGGCAGCCAAATCTATCAATCCTAAAAAAAACCTCGCACTCCTCTAGTGCGGGGTTTTATAAAACGGCTGAAATGGCTTTTCTCACGAGGTGGAAAAATGCTCTTACTGCAATCGCCATCGTTTCAATACTTGGGATGAGGGCATCTGTTAAATGAAACAGGACTGTTTGTCTCTCTGGAGATGTTCGTTTTTTCTTTTGTTTCATAAAGGCAGCCTCCTTTTCATTCAATATACTTCTTTTGAAGAGTATATAGATAGATATGTTGTGCGAATTTAAACAAAATTTAAACTTCTTGTGTTTAGAAGGAAAGAAGCAGGGGAAACGGATTGAATAGAGAATGAATGAAAAGAGCTGACCGATTCGGTTAGTGAACAAGACAGAGTGGAAGGTGATCTTATGATGAAAGTATTTAAGGTAACATTTCATATGAACAATGGGGAAGTGCTCGATTTCGAGCTGAAACGTCCAGCTACCTATGATGTGTATAAAAAAATTGAGGAAGCCAATCATTGGTTTAAGCTGAATAATGAAATCATTAACCTATTAAATGTGAATAGTATCCACGTAGAAACAGAATAAAACAGAAAGCCACTCAAAGAGAGCGGCTTTCAGCGTGTAGACAAACCCTCGTATTCGGTGTCAGTCCTGCGTGCCGGTGCTCACGAATGTCAAATTCGCTCCGCGCCGGTACTCGTCCTTCCTAGAATTCAAAGGTTTTCTATCACGCTGAAAA
>NZ_JBQENU010000001.1:110975-136022 GCF_052044605.1 Bacillus sp. 22483
AAGGTTTTCTATCACGCTGAAAAGAAGACAAAGGGCTAAAATCAAGTTCATTTTAGCCCTTTGTCAACAATCTGAAAGCCGCTCTTTTCGAGCGGCTTTCATTATGCAGTAAAATCATTTCGGTTGTTCAGCTGACCTCGAGACAGCCAGTTTTTCTTATACAAATAGGCAATCACTTCAAGCCATAGACGCGGCGCTTTTTTAGGGAAAAAAGGTTTTTGATAATAGGCGTATGCAGCTTTTAAATCATCCCATTGATGACATGTTTTCGTTTGCGTGAAGCGGGCGACGTCAATGACCCTGACGCGGCCATCCTTTGTTAAAATTAAATTTCGCAGATGAATATCAGAAGGATTTAAACCTTTCGCGCGTGCTTCTTCCAATGCATCATCTACTTGTTCAATCATTTGTTTTTTGATCGGAATTCCTTTTGTCAGGCATTCATAGAAAGTATAACCTTTAATATATTCCATTAAAATATACTGATCCCCAGACTCGTAAATCTCAGGATAATAGGAGGAGCCGGAAAGTTTTTCATAAATTGCAGCCTCTTTGCGGGCGATGTTTCGATAAGAAGGAAAAAAGACTTTTAACGCCATTTTTTTGCCGTCTTTTTTGTATGAAAATACATAGGCACTTCTTCCTTTGCCGCACAGCTCAAGCTCAGCCGGTTTAAAGACGAGCTTATTAAAACGCTTTTCTTCTTGATACTGAATCGATTCGGCTAATCTTTTGACATCTGACATTGACTTCACCTTCTTTGGTTTCAGTTTATGCGGCTGAAAAACGAATGATGAAAAAACCATGTAATTCGGTAGAGCAATGGATTGTATAAAACATAACATTTACGCACGAAGGATACAACGAAAGACGCTCAATATGTGTCAAGACATCGATTTGGTTAATGTGTAGCAAAATGGGTCAAACTACATATGTCATGCATCGATCTTATGTTCTAAAGAGGTGTAAATAGTGAAAGTGAAAATAAAGTATTTCGTTACAGGACTTATCATGACAAGTGTACTCTTTTTCGCTGTTGATATGGAAGCAGCAGAACACTTGCAAAAAGAGTCAAAAACCATCAACGTTCAGCTTGAAAAGGTCTATCTAGACGGCGATGTAAGTATTGAAAGACAGCGGGCATCATTAGAAGACAAAGACACATTTTGGGCCCAGTATAAGGGCTGGACATTGGTAGAACAGCGAGAGGATTTTGCCCTTTTTAGAAAGCAAATTGACGATATATCGCCTTTGAGTAAAGCAAATGGATATATCGGATTATCAGAAGACGGCGTGATTTCTACGTTTCATGGAAGGCCTGACGGGTGGGCGGAGCCTATTCATCTCTTTTTTCAAATTGATACGTCCCGCTTGGAAAGTCATGTAGAGCAGCAGCTTGCACAAGGCATTCCATTTCGAACAAAAGATGAATTTGAGCATGTGCTTGAAGTCATGAAACCTTACCGAAATGAACAATCGTTTTAATCGTATGACAGCTTGCTGGTGTGAAGACCGCAAGCTCTTTTTCATGGGTTGACTATGAAAAAAGGCTGAGCGAACGTATGTTAACTTTTATTACGGTTTTCTCTTCGATTTATGTTACAATGGAGAACAGTCAAAGAGGTGAAAACGGTGATAGAGTTTGTAAAAGGGACCATTGATTATGTGTGCCCGCAATATGTTGTCATTGAAAACGGCGGAGTGGGATATCAAGTCTATACCCCAAATCCGTTTATCTATCGAGTATCAAAACAAGAAACGATTTATACGTATCATTACATAAAGGAAGACGCTTTTTCGTTATATGGATTCCAAACACGAGAAGAAAAAGCGTTGTTCACAAAACTGTTAAATGTCACAGGGATTGGACCGAAGGGGGCGCTTGCGATTCTTGCTTCCGGTGACCCTGGCGCTGTCATTTCAGCGATCGAACGAGAGGATGAAGCTTTCCTCATTAAATTCCCGGGTGTTGGCAAAAAAACAGCACGTCAGATCATTCTAGATCTGAAAGGGAAGCTCGCAGATGTGGTGCCTGAAATGATAGGAAACTTATTTAACCACGAGGATCATATTCAGGTTGAAACACAGCAAAGCGCTTTAGATGAAGCGGTTGAAGCTTTAAGTGTCCTTGGGTATGGTGATCGTGAAATCAAAAAGGTTCTTCCTTTATTAAAAGAAGAGAAGAATCTTACAACCGATCAATATGTGAAAAAAGCTTTACAAAAAATGTTGAAATAGGGTGATGTCTCATGGATGAACGGCTCGTCTCAACTGAAGCAGACAACCATGAATCAGCCATTGAGCAAAGTCTGCGTCCACAGACGCTTAGTCAATATATTGGCCAGCAGAAAGTAAAGGATAATCTCAGCGTATTTATTGAAGCTGCCCGAATGAGGCAGGAAACACTGGATCACGTCCTTTTATATGGACCGCCGGGACTTGGGAAAACAACGCTTGCGTCGATCATTGCCAATGAAATGAATGTTCAGCTGCGTACAACGTCTGGACCGGCGATTGAACGTCCTGGCGATTTGGCGGCGATCTTAACATCTCTTGAACCTGGCGATGTTCTGTTTATTGATGAAATTCATCGCTTGCAGCGTTCAATAGAGGAAGTGCTATATCCAGCGATGGAGGACTTTTGTCTAGATATCGTGATTGGAAAAGGAGATACAGCACGCTCTGTGCGGCTTGATTTACCGCCATTTACGCTTGTAGGTGCTACAACCCGTGTTGGGCTTTTAACAGCGCCGCTTCGTGATAGGTTTGGGGTTCATGCAAGATTGGAATACTATGAGCAAAGAGATTTGGCTCACATTGTAGCAAGAACAGCCGAGCTGTTTGAGATTGGGATCGACATTCGTTCAGCTGAAGAGATTGCAAGAAGATCTAGAGGCACACCGAGGGTCGCCAATCGTTTGCTCAGAAGAGTAAGAGATTTTGCGCAGGTGCTCGGAAATCATGCGATCACACAAGACATTGCAGAAGATGCTCTTGAGCGTCTGCAAGTTGACAGACTCGGACTTGATCATATCGATCATAAGCTGCTTTTAAGTATGATTGAAAAATTTAGAGGCGGTCCTGTTGGACTTGATACGATCTCAGCGACAATTGGAGAAGAATCACATACGATTGAAGATGTGTACGAACCGTATTTACTGCAAATTGGTTTTCTGCAAAGAACACCAAGAGGGCGGGTCGTCACAAGAGAAGCGTATGAACATTTTCATATGGAGGTTCCGATTCGTGACTGAATTCCCTAAAATGTTGATGATTTTAGGTGGTGTCCTTTTTGCCGCAGGTTTAGTGTTTCAATTGGTTGGGAAACTTCCAGGCGATATTTTCGTGAAAAAAGGGAACGTAACGTTCTTTTTTCCTGTGATTACATGCATTGTCATTAGCATCGTCCTAACCATTTTACTCAATGTCTTCGGACGGATGAAATAACGTTAACTAGTTAACTACAGAATAGGTGAAGGAAATGAAGTTAGAACTATTTGATTTTGATTTACCAGAAAGATTGATTGCACAAGTGCCGCTTGAAAAACGAGATGCATCAAGACTGATGGTCTTACATAAACAAACAGGTGACATCACACATGATACATTCTCGCAAATCACAGATTACTTTCAAAAGGGTGATTGTCTCGTTTTAAACAATACACGTGTATTGCCTGCACGTCTGTTTGGAACGAAAGAGGATACGGGTGCTAAAGTGGAGCTGCTTCTTTTGAAACAAGAAGAAGGAGACAAATGGGAAACGCTCGTGAAACCAGCAAAACGTGTGAAAAACGGAACAGTCATTACATTTGGTGATGGACGATTAAAAGCGGTATGTACAGAGGAACTGGAACATGGCGGAAGAAAAGTTGAGTTTCAGTATACAGGCATTTTTTATGAAGTACTTGAATCTTTAGGTGAAATGCCGCTGCCTCCGTACATTAAAGAGCAGCTTGACGATCGTGAGCGTTATCAAACCGTTTATTCCAAAGAGGTTGGTTCGGCTGCTGCGCCTACTGCCGGTCTTCACTTTACAAATGAACTGCTGGATGAACTGAAAGCAAAAGGAGTGCATATTGCGTTTATTACGCTCCATGTAGGACTTGGCACATTTCGACCGGTCAGTGCTGAACGCATTGAAGAACATGAAATGCACGCAGAGTTTTACGAAATGAATGAAGAAACGGCAGAAGAGCTTAATCGCGTGCGCAAAGAAGGCGGGCGGATTATTTCAGTCGGAACAACTTCGACAAGAACGCTTGAAACCATTGCAAGTGCTTATGATGGGGAATTCAAAGCGTCAAGCGGCTGGACGTCGATTTTTATTTATCCAGGTTATACATTTAAGGCAATTGATGGCATGATCACGAATTTCCACTTGCCAAAATCGTCTTTAATTATGCTTGTCAGTGCATTAGCTGGACGAGAACACGTCCTAAAAGCGTACAATGAGGCTGTAAAAGAGGAATACCGATTCTTCAGTTTTGGCGATGCCATGCTGATTCAATAACATCATACAACAAAGACAGGAGGGCTCATTTTTGTCGCAATTACCGATACGTTATGAGTTCATTAAATCATGCAAACAAACAGGTGCACGTCTTGGACGCGTTCATACACCGCACGGCTCCTTTGAAACACCTGTATTTATGCCAGTTGGTACACTGGCTACAGTGAAAACAATGGCGCCTGAAGAGTTAAAAGCAATGGAAGCAGGCATCATTTTAAGCAATACGTATCATCTATGGCTGCGCCCGGGGCATGACATTGTCAAAGAAGCAGGCGGCCTGCACAAATTTATGAACTGGGATCGAGCGATTCTAACAGATTCAGGCGGTTTCCAAGTGTTTTCTTTAAGTGAATTTAGAAAAATTGAAGAAGAAGGCGTTCACTTCCGTAATCACTTAAATGGAGATAAGTTGTTCCTTTCTCCTGAAAAAGCGATGGAGATTCAAAATGCGCTCGGCTCAGATATTATGATGGCATTTGACGAATGTCCTCCGTACCCAGCAGAGTACGATTATATGAAACGTTCTGTAGAGCGGACAAGCAGATGGGCAGAGCGCTGCTTAACAGCGCACCAGCGTCCAGAGGATCAAGGACTGTTTGGCATTGTACAGGGCGGAGAATACGAAGAGCTTCGTAAACAAAGTGCAAAAGATCTTGTTTCACTTGATTTCCCAGGCTATGCCATTGGAGGTTTATCTGTTGGTGAACCTAAAGATGTGATGAACCGTGTGCTGGAGTTCACAACGCCATTTTTACCGGATGACAAGCCAAGATACTTAATGGGTGTTGGCTCACCAGATTCATTAATTGACGGTGCGATCCGCGGTGTCGATATGTTTGACTGTGTACTGCCAACGCGAATTGCAAGAAATGGTACGCTCATGACAAGTGAAGGACGCCTTGTTGTGAAAAATGCTAAATATGAGCGTGATTTCAGACCAATCGATGAAAACTGTGACTGCTACACATGTAAAAACTACACACGCGCTTATATTAGACATTTGATCCGTACAAATGAGACGTTCGGAATTCGATTAACAACTTATCATAATCTTCATTTTCTGTTAAAATTAATGGAGCAAGTGAGAGAAGCTATCCGTGAGGATCGTTTAGGTGATTTTAGAGAAGAGTTTTTTGAGCGTTATGGCTTTAACAAGCCGAATGCGAAAAACTTTTAACGCATAAACGAAAAGCTTTACAATGCTTTAGAAAGGGGTGAGATAGAATGGATGGTGGTATGGGTTCAATCATTATGATTGTTGTCATGTTTGCTGTGCTTTACTTCTTGTTAATCCGTCCACAGCAAAAGCAACAAAAAGCTGTGCGTCAGATGCAGCAATCTTTATCAAAAGGCGATAAAATCGTCACAATCGGTGGTTTACACGGTGAAATCGACTACATTGATGAATCAAAAGTGGTCATCAAAACAAGCGAAAACAACCGTTTAACTTTCGACCGACGTGCTATTAGAGAATTAGCTGACAAAGGTTAATCCTCCAATACATAGCGATAAAAAAAGAGCGATATCATTCGCTCTTTTTTTATTTGCCCCGAAGATTAACGCCAATCATTCCCCCTAGCATACAAATTCCCAAAAAGGCTGCATGATAGATGAATTGTTCTGGTGAAAAGGTTTCTCCAAACCCTAAATATTGAAATAAAAAAACAGTGAGTGAAAAGATAAAAGAGGTCATGGCGCCAATGAGCCAGCCCCGTTCCTTTGCTTTCCCTCCAGAAATCATTCCTCCTAGAAAAAGTGCCGCAAAGGACAAGATCATGATCATCCATTTAAACGATGATTCCTGCATACTTGTGAAGGTAAGCATCAGTGATACAAGTAAGCTTGTGACAATCATCACGACAAAAATAGCAATTAAGCCAGATAAAATGCCTTTTCCTATTTGTTTCGTTTCCTGCATGTGATTCGTCTCCTCTCCAATTGACCGAAGCTTGTCTTTTACTAAAATGTATTCACGGAGAAGAAAAAATAGACATGATTCTCGTGATAAAAACCGAGGCTTTCTTTTCTACATAAATAAAGTGTTTTGACACAAGCTATGGTGGAGAAGGAGGGTTTACATCATATGCAGGACATCTTAATTATCTCCATGAGAACGATCATTTTATATTTTCTCATTTGGTTTATCTTTCGTTTAATGGGCAAAAGGGAGATTGGGGAACTGAGTATTTTAGATCTTGTTATTTTTATGATGATCGCTGAAATTGCGGTGCTCGCCATAGAAGAAGTAGAGGATCACATGTTACATACAGTATGGCCGATCCTGCTGTTAACCTTCATTCAAATCACTCTTGCCTATTTGTCACTAAAATTCCAAGGTGTCCGTCGTTTTCTCGA
Source organism: Bacillus sp. 22483 (assembly GCF_052044605.1). Lineage (NCBI taxonomy): Bacteria > Bacillati > Bacillota > Bacilli > Caryophanales > Bacillaceae > Bacillus > Bacillus sp. 22483. The sequence continues at coordinate 117,841 of NZ_JBQENU010000001.1, forward strand.
CGGTAAGCCGGCCCTGCTCATCATCAACGGAAAAATAGACGAGGGTGCGATGAGAAAACAGCGATACAATTTTGATGATTTGCTGATTCAATTAAGAGAAAATAACATCGATAGTATCCAGGATGTCTCATATGCCATCTTAGAGCCTTCAGGAAAGCTCGCCGTTGTTGAAAAAGAAAACAAGCGCAAACATGCAGCGCTTGAGCTCCCGCTTATTGCAGACGGTGTGGTTCAGCATGATCATCTCAAGCAGATCAACCATGATGAACAGTGGCTGATAAAGGAGCTTGCCAAAAGAGGCTATCATGATATCGAGCAAATCTCTTACTGCAGCTTTAATCAGAAGAATTTTTATATTGATTTGAAAGATGAAATTATAAAGAAAAGATGAGCTACAGCAGCTTCCCAATAAACGGGATGCGGCGCAGCTCTTCTCGTTTCACTAGCCCAAGACAGATTAATAGAATGACATACAGCACGCACGTCAAAAAGATCATCATGACAAGCTCTAAAGGTGCGGAAAAGAGTCCGCTCGCCTGATGTTTCATCCATAAGCTGACTGCCCCAGTGCCGATGATCACAAGGACGCAAAGTCCATATTCTTTTAATGGTAAATGAATAGGCAGCACTTTACCGACAGTTGCCGCATGGAGCAACGTGACAAGAACGATGCCAATGAGGATCGCAAGCGCTGCGCCCATAATGCCAAAGCTTGGCTGTGAAGCAAGAACAAAGATCATGCCTGTTTTCACAACAGCTCCTATCAAACTGTTGGTCATCGCTGCCCCCGCTAAATTTAATGCTTGAAGGACAGCCTGCAGCGGCCCTTGAAAGTAATAGAGCAAAAAGAAGGGCGCCATGAATTTTACATAGACAGCGGCATGAGATGAACCATACATGAAGAGGGTTAAATTTTCTGCATACACGAAAAGGATAATACATGAAATGCCCCCGCTTAATAAACAAAGGCGCATCGCCTGCTTGAGCCGGTATTCGACCGTTTTGCGTTTGTTCTGTTCCATTCCCTCACTAATCGCTGGAACTAGTGCGGTGGAGAGAGAATACGTGATAAAACTAGGAAGTGTCAAAAGGGTGAGCGCAAGTCCCGTCAATTCTCCATACTGCCTTGTTGCTTCCACAGCTGCATAACCGGCAATCGCAAGGCTTTGCGCGACTACAATCGGTTCTAAAAACCAAGAGATATTGCCGATGAAACGGCTACCTGTCGTTGGCAGGGCAATACTCATGAGCTGCTTAAACGTGTCCTTCCCATCATGAATTGCCTTGAAAAAACGTTTTCGGATACGGATGGTCTTTTTATAACGAAAGGCAATCAGTAAGTAAGCAAGTGAAATCATTTCGCCGATGACAGATGAAATCATAGCGCCTGCTGCTGCGTATTCAATTCCATAAGGCAGGAACGCTGTTGTACATACTGCCACGAGTGAAATTCTTGCGACCTGTTCTAGTACTTGCGACATCGCAAGCGGGCTCATTTGCTGTCTTCCTTGGAAATAGCCCCTTAACACACTAGAGATCGCAATAACGGGTACGACTGGTGTAATGGCAAGCAGAGGATAGACCGTTCTAGGATCTGTCAGCATATTTTCCGCCATAATAGGGGCAAACCATAAAAAGAGCGGCGTGAAAATCAGGCTGAGTGTTCCTGTTATCGCAAGGGACATCACTAGAATGCGTTTTGTTTTCTGTTTGTCACCACGGGCTTCTGCTTCTGCGACTAGCTTACTAATAGCAACAGGAAGTCCGAATTGTGTCAGCGTCACGGCGAGAAAAAAGGTAGGCGCTGCCATCATATAAAGCCCTACGCCTTCTTCACCAATGAACCTTGCAATCACAATTCGATTGACAAAACCCAATATTCTTGTAATAAAACCTGCTAAAATTAAAATAATCGTCCCTTTTAAAAACGTTTGCTTCGTCAAATCACAGATCACCTGCCTTCTCAAACGACATAGAATCATATACAATAAGATATGCGTGTATATCGTCCAAGCATGACAAGTCTCTCGATAAAAAACTGAAAAGGGGGAGCCTCACAATGACACAACATCCGGCTGCTATATACAAAGACCATCTAAAGCCTTTTCTGTTCAGTAAGCTTGAAGAATTCATCGTTTTGGGCTATAAAGATGTAGATTTAGAGGAATTATGGTCATACTTAGAGAATAAGAAGTGGAAGAAAAAACAAGAGTATCCGATTCATGAAATGGTTGCAGATATTTTATCTGTGAAAATTGGCGAATTTATGAACTATGCAACCGTTCAGTCGTTTAAAACGTCTGCTTTTTTGGACAGTGAAGATGGCAAGAATATGCTGGACGAACTGTTGAAATAAGCCATCTAAATGGATTCAGGTGTTTAAGGAGGAAATACATAATGAAAAAAGGGCGCATACTTGCGTTTTTCTTAGTGGTTCTGTTAATCGGAACTGGTGTGGGCTTATTAACGAAGCCCGTTGCGAAAGATATGACGCTAGGGCTGGACTTACAGGGTGGATTTGAAGTTCTGTATGATGTACACCCAGTGAAAAAAGAAGACAAGATCACAAATGGTGTTCTCGTCAGTACAGTAGAGGCTTTGAACCGAAGAGCCAACGTGCTTGGGGTCAGTGAGCCGAACATTTCGATCGAAGGAAACAACCGTATCCGCGTACAGCTTGCGGGCGTAAAAGATCAAAACAGAGCACGGGAGATTCTATCGACTGAAGCACAGCTTTCCTTCAGAGATACGAATGACAAAGAGCTTCTAAACGGATCTGATCTTGTTGAAAATGGTGCAAAACAAACATTCAATCAAACGAATGAGCCGATCGTGACGGTCAAACTAAAGGATGCGAAAAAGTTTGGTGACGTGACAAAAAAAGTAGCGGCGATGGCACCAAATAATCAGCTTGTTATTTGGCTTGATTATCATAAAGGAGATTCTTTCAAAAAAGAAGTCTCTAAATCAAATCACAAGTATGTATCTGCGCCGAATGTAAACCAAGAAATTAACAGCAGTGACGTACAAATTGAAGGAAACTTTACGGTTCAAGAGGCAAAAGACCTTGCGAGCATTTTAAATGCCGGCGCATTGCCAGTAAAATTAACCGAAAAATATTCAACATCTGTGAGTGCACAGTTTGGTGAGCAAGCACTAAACGAAACAGTCTTCGCAGGAATTGTAGGAATAGCATTTATCTTCTTATTCATGCTGTTTTATTACCGATTACCAGGTCTTGTTGCTGTCATTACACTGTCAGCTTATATCTATATCACATTGCAAGTCTTTGACTGGATGGGTGCGGTCATGACACTTCCTGGAATAGCTGCATTGATTCTTGGGGTAGGGATGGCTGTTGATGCCAATATTATTACGTATGAGCGGATTAAAGAAGAGCTCAAGCTCGGTAAATCTGTCCGTTCTGCTTTTAGATCGGGTAACCGCAGATCGTTTGCCACGATCTTTGATGCAAACTTAACAAGTATTATTGCCGGCGGGGTTCTATTCTTCTTTGGAACAAGCTCTGTCAAAGGGTTTGCAACCATGCTTATCCTATCGATTTTGACAAGCTTTATCACGGCTGTCTTCCTATCAAGATTCCTTCTTGGCTTACTTGTAGAAAGCCGTTATCTCGATCGCAGAAAAGGCTGGTTTGGTGTTCGTCAGAAAGACATCATTGATATTCATGAAACAACTGAAAATACTGAACCGAAAACACCATTTGATAAATGGGATTTCGTCAGCAAACGTAAAGGCTTTATGATTTTCTCAGCAGCCATTACCATTGCTGGAATCATTGTGCTGTCAATCTTCAAGCTCAATGCAGGTATTGACTTTGCAAGTGGTACTAGAGTTGATATTCAAAGTGACCATAAGCTGTCAACAGAACAGGTGGAGCAAGATTTTAAAAAGCTAGACCTTGAGACAGACAGTGTTGTGTTATCGGGTCAAAAAGAAAATCAAGCAGCAGCTCGATTTGTCGGTGTTCCAAATAAAGAAAAAATTGCTGAAGTGAAAGATTACTTCAAAGATAAATACGGAACGGAGCCTAACGTAAGTACAGTGTCTCCGACAGTTGGAAAAGAGCTTGCGCGTAACGCATTATACGCTGTCATCATTGCTTCTATCGGGATTATCTTATATGTATCCGTCCGATTTGAGTATAAAATGGCGATTGCAGCGATAATCTCTCTGCTTTACGATGCATTCTTTATCGTTGCCTTCTTTAGTATTACGCGCTTAGAGGTGGATGTCACCTTCATTGCAGCGATACTCACGGTCATTGGGTACTCGATCAATGACACGATTGTCACCTTCGACAGGGTGCGTGAGCAAATGAAGAAACGCAAACCGAAAACGATCGAAGATTTATCGTACATTGTGAATTTAAGTTTACAGCAAACCTTTACACGTTCTGTGAACACTGTACTCACTGTACTTGTAGTGGTGATTGCACTTCTCATTTTCGGTTCAGCATCTATTACAAACTTCTCCATCGCCTTACTTGTCGGCCTATTAACAGGGGTGTATTCATCTCTTTACATTGCGGCACAAATTTGGCTGATTTGGAAAGGTCGTGAGCTGAAAAAGCCGGCTAAAATCGACACAGAACAAGATATTTAAACAAGAAAGACTGCCAGCTTGGCAGTCTTTTTTTCATGCATCATACTTGTCATCGTCACAACAATAAGATGATATGTAAAAACATTTCGGGTTTCATTGATCTTGAAATGGTCTTTTGCTATAATGACATACGTTTAGATCAGTATAGAAAGCAAGTGTCCGTTTGGGGCATTTGGCTTTTATTCATTGGAGGGGCTGTTATGAAGGTTCGGGAAACTGAACTGCCAGGTATCGGTCACAAAGCCGAAATGATCACAAGAAATAATGAGAAACTTGCCATTATCACACATGATGACGGCAGAAGAGAGATGTATCATTTTCAAGAAGATGATCACGAAGAATGTATTTCTGGTATCTTGCTTAGCGATGAAGAAGCAAGACAAATCTCGGCTATTTTAGGCGGCATGGTCTATAAACCAAAAGCGCTTGAGACAGTGGAGGTGGCCATTGATGAACTCATCATTGAATGGTTTAAGATTGAAAAGAACGCACCGGCTGTTAACCAGACGATCGGAGACCTGAGTGTTCGCCAAAACTATCAAGTGACAGTCATCGCCATTGTGAGAAAATCACATGAGAAAATTTTAAACCCAGGACCAGATACGGTGATTGAAGAAGGAGACACCCTTGTCATCTCTGGAGAAAGAAAAGAATTAAAGAGCCTCATTAAAGAAAAACTCAGCAGCTAAGCGCCCATGCTGATAGAAAACCTTCCGCAATTTTCTTTCTGTGTTTAAAAAGGACAAGAAAGAGGGAAGAATAAAAGAAAAAGCTTGGGGGATTTGTAGATGAATAAACAACAATGGACCATCATACTCGCATTTATTTTCGTATTAATTGTCTCAGTATTTGCTGTCATTAACGTGCGGCCTGTACAGGTAGACTACTTATTTGGAACGGCTGAATGGCCGCTGATTCTTGTCATTATCGGTTCTGTTCTTATGGGCGGACTCATTGTGGCTTTTGCAGGGATTTTCCAAATTGTGAAACTAAAACGTGAATTAAAAGTATTAAAAGCTGAACGTGCAGCCGCTAAAGCAAGCCCTGCTTCTTCCCATAAAAAGGTGGACAAAGACGTTCAAAAGAAAACGAATGTCACGCCTTTAAAAGAACAGCCAGCGTCTTTTGACCGGAAGGAAAAATAATCTTCCAGTATCATTTCATAAAATAAAAATTGAAACCCCTCAGTCCACTCTAGTATAATAGTGTGGTTGAGGGGTGAATTTATGTTATTATCCAAAATGCGTTGGGAATATGAACATCCTAGCGAAGAAAAAGTGAAATCACTCTCTGAAAATCTGAATATTTCAGCGCTGACTGCATCACTTCTTGTACAAAGAGGGCTCGAAGAAGTAGAAGAAGCGAGGTCTTTTTTATTTGATCAAAAAGCCGAATTTCATGATCCATTCTTATTAAAAGGAATGAAAGAAGCAGTAGAGCGCATCAACAAAGCGATTGAAGAGCAGGAATCGATTGTGATCTTCGGAGATTATGATGCAGATGGTGTGACAAGTACGTCTGTACTTTTACATACACTAAAAGAACGATCTGCTAAGGTAGACTTTTACATTCCAGATCGATTTAAAGAAGGATATGGGCCAAACGAACAGGCTTTCCGATATATCAAAGAGCAAGGGGCATCGCTTGTTATCACCGTAGATACAGGGATCGCTGCTGTAAATGAAGCACGTATTGCAAAAGAAATAGGATTAGACCTGATCATCACAGATCACCATGAACCAAGCGAGGAACTGCCTGAGGCACTTGCGATTGTACATCCTAAGCAGCCTGGGTGTGAGTATCCGTTTAAAGAGCTTGCGGGTGTCGGTGTTGTGTTTAAAGTGGCACATGCACTCCTTGGTAAACTCCCAGTAGAATTATTAGATCTTGCTGCAATCGGCACAATTGCCGATCTTGTCCCGCTGCATGATGAAAATAGATGGCTTGCAAAAAAAGGTCTTCTGCAGCTTCGACAGTCTAGACGGCCTGGGTTAAAAGCGTTATTAAAAGAAGCAGGCGCCACTCTTGAAGAAGCAAATGAGGAAACGATCGGCTTTCAAATTGCGCCAAGGCTGAATGCTGTTGGACGAATTGAGCAAGCAGATCCGGCTGTTCATCTTCTCATGACTGAGGATATGGATGAAGCGGAAGAACTCGCTCGTTTTGTACAAGAATTGAACAAAGAACGGCAGAAAATTGTGAGTACGATCACGGAAGAAGCCATTCAAATGGTCGAAGAGACAGGCGCTGACCAGTCTGCTATCGTCGTAGCAAAAGCTGGCTGGAATCCAGGCGTTGTCGGCATTGTTGCCTCAAAATTGACGGATACATTTTCTCGTCCGGCGATTGTGCTTGGAATAGACGAAGAAACGCAGATGGCGAAAGGGTCAGCACGAAGTATTCCTGGCTTTGATTTATTTTTCCATTTGAGCAAGTGCCGTGACATCCTGCCGCATTTCGGTGGACACCCGATGGCAGCAGGAATGACACTTCAAGCGGATGATGTTCCTTTACTTAGGGAAAGATTGAATCAATATGCAAATGAAACGTTGACAGAAGAAGATTTTATTCCAATTCAACGGGTCGATGCAGTATGTAAAGTGGATGAAATGACGGTGCAAGCCATTGAAGAAGTGGGGCTGCTGTCCCCGTTTGGCATGCAGAATCCTAAGCCGTTCATTATGATTGAAGACGCCCAGCTTGAAGACATCCGAACGATCGGGGCCAATCAAAATCACATTAAAATGTCACTAAAAGACGAAGACAAGCTGCTCGACTGTGTCGGTTTTCACCAAGGCAAGCTAAAAGAAGAACTTGTCCCGGGGAGTCTAATTTCTGTCGTTGGCGAGGTCTCGATTAATGAATGGAATAACCGAAAGAAACCTCAGCTCATGCTAAAAGACGCTAGAGTAGATGAATGGCAGCTCTTTGATTTGCGTGGGAAAAAAGATTGGGAAAAGAAAGTATCAACACTTGATCCAGCAAAAACGATGGTCTTCTGTTTTGACGAAGAAACAAAAAGGCAATCGGAGCTAGTGGATATTCCGATTCATCTTATTGATGCAGAAAATGTATCCACGTATGATGTGCAGGAAAAGTATGTGATCTTTGCCGATGTTCCTGCCGATGAACACTTGCTCAAGCTGCTTTTAGAAAACCAACAACCAGCAAGAATTTATACGGTGTTTCAGCGGAAAGAAGATCACTTTATGTCCTCATTCCCGAGCCGTGATCAATTCAAATGGTTTTATGGGTTCTTGTTCAAACGGGGAAGTTTTCCTATTAAAGAACAAGGCATGGAGCTTGCCAAACATAGAGGTTGGACAAAAGATACAATCATTTTTATGACAAAGGTGTTTTTTGAACTCGGTTTTGTTAAAATAGAGAATGGTGTGCTGTCAATAGTGCGTGATGCCCCTAAAAAAGATTTAACCGCATCATCGTCTTATACAGCAAAACAACGATTGATGGAACTCGATCAAACACTAACATATTCCTCAGCCAAAGAGCTGAAGGAATGGCTGAATAGCATGATGAGCGAAGTCTCACCTGTGCTTTGACGTACGAGGAGGAAAAGGAAAAGATGGATTTAAAACAATATGTGACAGTTGTACCTGACTACCCAAAGGAAGGTGTACAATTTAAAGATATTACAACGTTAATGGATAAAGGCGAAGTGTACCGTTATGCAACGGATCAAATCGTTGAATACGCGAAGGAAAGAGACATTGATCTCATTGTTGGTCCTGAAGCGCGTGGATTCATTATTGGCTGCCCTGTAGCATACGCACTTGGTGTAGGTTTTGCCCCAGTTCGTAAAGAAGGAAAGCTTCCTCGTGAAGTCATCAAAGTCGATTACGGTTTGGAATACGGTAAAGATGTATTAACGATTCATAAAGATGCAATTCGTCCTGGTCAGCGTGTACTGATCACAGATGATTTGCTTGCGACAGGTGGAACGATTGAAGCATCCATCAAGCTGGTTGAGGAATTAGGCGGCGTTGTGGCAGGGATTGCGTTTTTAATTGAGCTGACGTATCTTGATGGCAGAAAGAAGCTTGACGGTTACGACATCTTGACGTTAATGCAATACTAATGGAGTTTTACGCAAAAAGCACTCAGTAAGAAGGGTGCTTTTTTCCTATCAAAAATCTTTTAGCGGACTTCTTCTCTTTACATCTATCGAATTTTTCTTGATAATAAACTACAATACAGTTTTCATTTAAAAAGGTGATTCCATGGCGAACGAACAAGTTTTAACGGCGCAGCAGGTCATTGATAAGGCAAGAGAATACCTGTCCGCTGAACATATTCAATTTATAGAGCGTGCATACGAATATGCTGAAAATGCTCACAAGGAACAATACCGGAAATCCGGTGAGCCCTATATTATCCATCCTATTCAAGTGGCGGGAATTCTTGTTGATCTTGAAATGGACCCTTCGACCATTGCAGGCGGCTTCTTGCATGATGTTGTCGAAGACACGGATGTGACATTAGAAGATTTAAAAGAGCATTTTAACGAAGAAGTGGCCATGCTTGTTGATGGTGTGACAAAGCTCGGAAAGATTAAATATAAATCACAAGAAGAACAACAGGCTGAAAACCATCGTAAAATGTTTGTTGCAATGGCGCAGGATATTCGCGTCATCTTAATTAAGCTGGCAGACCGTCTTCACAATATGAGAACACTCAAACATCTTCCGCAGGAAAAGCAGCGAAGAATTTCAAATGAAACCCTTGAGATCTTTGCACCGCTTGCGCACAGATTAGGGATTTCAAAGATTAAGTGGGAGCTTGAAGATACAGCCCTCCGCTATTTAAATCCGCAGCAATACTACCGGATTGTGAATCTCATGAAGCGCAAACGAGCGGAACGTGAAGAATACTTGGACGAGGTTGTCAATGAAGTGAAAGACCGCGTGTCTGAGGTGAACATTAAGGCTGAATTCTCCGGCAGACCGAAACATATTTATAGTATTTATCGCAAAATGGTCATGCAAAATAAGCAGTTTAATGAAATATATGATTTGCTGGCTGTACGTATTTTGGTTGACAGCATTAAAGACTGCTATGCGGTACTTGGTATTATTCATACGTGCTGGAAGCCGATGCCAGGCAGATTTAAGGATTATATTGCGATGCCAAAGCCGAACATGTATCAGTCTCTTCATACAACGGTGATTGGTCCAAAAGGGGACCCGCTTGAAGTTCAGATTCGTACAGTGGAAATGCACGAAATTGCGGAATACGGAATTGCGGCACACTGGGCGTATAAAGAAGGCAAAGAGTCAGCAGAATCGACGGAAGAAGCCGTTTTCCAGAAGAAGCTGTCTTGGTTTAGAGAAATCCTTGAATTCCAAAATGAATCCACAGATGCGGAAGAATTTATGGAATCGTTAAAAATCGATCTCTTCTCTGATATGGTGTTTGTATTTACACCAAAAGGAGACGTCATAGAGCTGCCGTCTGGTTCTGTTCCAATTGATTTCTCATACCGGATTCATTCGGAAATTGGGAATAAAACAATCGGAGCCAAGGTCAACGGTAAAATGGTCACACTTGATCATAAGCTAAAAACAGGTGACATTATTGAAATTCTGACATCTAAGCATAGCTATGGACCAAGCCAGGATTGGGTCAAACTTGCCCAAACCTCCCAAGCGAAGCACAAGATCAGACAGTTTTTCAAGAAACAGCGCCGTGAAGAAAATGTCGAAAAAGGCCGAGAACTTGTGGAGAAAGAAATCAAAAACCTTGAGTTCGATGTCAAAGACATTTTGACCGCTGAAAATCTGCAAAAAGTGGCTGATAAATTTAATTTCTCAAATGAAGAGGACATGTATGCAGCTGTTGGTTATAACGGAATTACGGCACTCCAAGTGGCGAATCGTTTAACGGAAAAAGAAAGAAAACAAAGAGATCAGGAAGAACAAGAGAAAACCGTTCAAGAAGTGTCTGTAGAGTCAAAACCATATCACGGGAAAAAACGCGAAGCTGGCGTGCGAGTGAAAGGCATTGATAACTTGCTTGTCCGTTTATCTAAGTGTTGTAATCCTGTTCCTGGTGATAGCATTGTTGGCTTTATTACAAAAGGCCGTGGTGTATCTGTTCACCGTGAGGACTGCCCTAACGTGAAGACAGGCGAAGCGCAGGAGCGGTTAATTCCGGTCGAGTGGGAGCACGAACAGCCTGCTCGAAACCGTAAAGAATACAATGTGGAAATTGAGATATTAGGATATGACAGGCGCGGCTTACTCAATGAAGTGCTTCAAGCGGTGAATGAAACGAAAACAAACATCTCCTCTGTTTCTGGGAAGTCTGATCGTAACAAAGTAGCGACGATTCATATGGCTATTTTTATCCAAAATATTAATCATTTGCATAAAGTAGTGGAACGTATCAAACAAATCAAAGACATTTACTCAGTTCGCCGATTTATGAATTAGAAAGGAAGTATATCGTCTATGAGGCTTGTTGTTCAGCGTGTGACGAGTGCATCTGTGAAAGTAGAAGAAGAGATCACAGGTGCCATCAATGAAGGCTATATGGTGCTCGTTGGGGTTACACATGAAGACACAGAAGAAGATGTGCATTACTTAGCTGAAAAGCTCGCACACTTGCGTATTTTTGAAGATGAAAACGGGAAAATGAATCATTCTTTGTTAGATGTAAAAGGAAGTGTACTGTCTGTGTCTCAATTTACCCTTTATGGTGATACGAGAAAAGGCAGACGGCCGAACTTTATGAAAGCTGCCAAACCGGATGTGGCGAATTCACTTTACGAATGCTTCAATGAAACGCTTAGAGAAAAAGGCATCCATGTTGAAACTGGGCGTTTTGGGGCGATGATGGACGTCTCATTGACCAATTCGGGGCCTGTCACCATGTTGATGGACAGCAAAGAATAGAAAGACATTAGACTGTAGATAAACTCTTGCTGAGAGTTTGTTTAGAGTCTTTTTCTTTTGGTATCAAAAAAGAGGCGCAGCGGCCTCTTTTTTCTATCGGAAATATTGTTTTAATCCTTCTGTCATTCCTTCTGTCACTCGTTCTTGGTAAGAGGCGCTATAAATGATCGCTTCTTCTTGAGGATTGCTTAAATAGCCGAGTTCATATAAAAGGGAAGGGCGCTTGTTTTCTCTTAAAACAAAATAATCTCCAAATTTGACTCCTTTATCAGGGATCTGTGATCGTTTTGCGACTTCAGTATGAACGCTTGTCGCCAGACGTTGATCTTTGGATGCCTGATAATAATATGCGGTGCTCCCTCTGATACTTGGGTCCATAAAGCTATCATAATGAAGACTAATAAATGCATCTGCATTTCGGTAATGTGAAGTGGCAACCCTCGATTGAAGGCTGATGAATGTATCATCACTTCTTGTTAAATAGACATTTGCTCCAGAAGCTCTTAACTTACCCGCCAGCAAATGAGCGGTTTTGATCGTGATATTCTTTTCAAATGCACCGTCTGCGCCGATCGTGCCGCTGTCTTTTCCGCCATGACCAGGATCAAGAACAATTGTTTTGCCTTTTAAAGATCCAGTGCTAGACGATGAATCCTGCTGAGGTCTTGGTGCTTCGCTGCTATTTTTCTTTGTTTGAACGACCCAGCTCGCCACGTAGCCTGTTCCGCCGTTTGATAATGTCACCTCGTACCAGTCACCTTGCGTACGAACAATTTGATAAGCAGCTCCTTTTGTTCCTCTTTCTGCAATACCAGCAGAGGTAGAAGCGTTTTTCCTAATATTCGTTCCATCATAAACGATGTACGCTTTCTGATGAGATGACGAAGAGGATGAATTCTTTTCAGGTGCTGCACTTGTTCCTTGGCTTGAGACAATATAATAACTTGCAACCCAGCCTTTAACGCCTTTTGCTTCGATTTCATACCAGCCATTTTGCTCCCGTAAAATGGTGACTTGAGTGTTGCGGGAAAGTGAAGCGGCAACTTGTGCATTTGGTGCCGCCGATTTTCGAACATTCAAGCTTGATACGCCAACTGTGCCGGACTGTTTAGAACGAGCGGGCTCAGCTGAACTGGATGAAGAAGCGTTTTGTCCGCCGGAAATATAATCAGAGTGGACCCAGCCTTCCGCTTGTTTGTACGATATTTTTGTCCATTCGCCGCTTGTGTCCAGCTTTTTAGCGGAAGCGCCCTGCGGGAAAGTGCCAATGACTTGATAGGAAGTCCCTGGGCCTGTCCGAATGCGAAGGTCAGAGGCTGTTGACGTAATCGAACTGCTTCCTTGCGTACTTTGACCTTGCGTCTTTTGCTTAGCAGGCTTTTGTGCATCAGATGACTTGGTAATCAGCCATGAGACGACCCAGCCTTTTTGTCCGTTCGATAGCCCGATCTGTACCCATTCTCCTTGTTCAGTGAGAATGGGATAGCTTTCTCCTCGTTTCACAACTGCTGCGATCCCGTAGCTTAAACCAGGTCCGGTTCGCACATTGATTTCATCTGTTGCAACGACAGCTTGATCTGTTTGAGCCGTCGCATGTGTCATTGGCCAAGTGCTGGCAATGAGGACAAAACAGGTGAGCAGCAACATGATGTGATGGTGTGTTTTTAGATTCAAAACGGTGTTTTCCCCTCCCTTGTAAAACCGATGAATGTTAATTCGTTATGTAATGGATGAATTCCTTGCAGTTTCCCTAATAAAAATGAATCAATCTGTTTATACTAGATAAAAATGTGATAAAAGGATGTACAAACATGAGATTAAGCAGAAAATTAGGACGAGTGCAATATAATGGACATCGTGATATCGATCGCTGGCAGCACGACGAAATGGATCAACCAGGCTTCCTTGAAGAAACGGCATCTGAATACGGATGCACGTCAAAAGAAGAGCTGGAAAAGAAAAAGAGGCACGGCAAGGGTTGACAGAGTGGCAGCACCGACCTTATTATAATATAAATCAACACACTTGAAAATTTAAAATGTGGAACTGATGATAGAGAATAGTAGGGTAAATTGCGTGAGCAGAGAGGAATCGCCTTAGGCTGAAAGCGAATCCGCATGGCATTTATCACGAAAGAACACTCTGTAGGTTTCCTGCTGAACACTCAAAAAATGAGTCATTAGGCGGAGAACGTGAATCTGCGTTAAGGATTTGAGCGGGAACATGGCTAGATCATGATCCAACTAGGGTGGCACCACGGGTATAACTCTCGTCCCTACTATACACATAGTAGAGGCGGGGGTTTTTTATATGTCCACATAAAAAATGAATGATGGTCGTAGGAGGACGAAAAATGAGTTTTAATATTCCAAGAGGCACACAGGATATTTTACCGGGAGAATCAGAACGCTGGCAGTATGTTGAACAAATTGCGAGAGATACATGTGCAGCCTTTCAATACAAAGAGATTCGCACACCGATTTTTGAGCATACGGAACTGTTTGCACGAGGAGTAGGCGAGTCAACAGATATCGTTCAAAAAGAGATGTACACATTTGAAGACAAAAAAGGACGTAGCATCACACTTCGCCCAGAAGGAACAGCTTCAACTGTCCGTTCTTATGTTGAAAATAAACTGTTTGCACAGCCTGCACAGCCTACAAAGCTGTACTACATTGGACCAATGTTCCGCTATGAGCGTCCGCAAACGGGAAGATATCGTCAATTTTATCAATTCGGAATTGAAGCGATCGGTTCAAAAGATCCTGCCATTGATGCAGAGGTCATTTCATTAGCGATGAGTGTGTATGAGAAAGCAGGTCTTTCCAACTTAAAACTCGTCATTAACAGCCTTGGTGACAAAGAAAGCCGTGCAGATTACCGTCAAGCACTTGTCGAGCACTTTGAACCAAGAATTGATGAATTCTGTCATGACTGCCAAATTCGTTTGCATCAAAATCCATTGCGTATTCTTGATTGTAAAAAGGACCGCGACCACGAACTGATGGCAACGGCACCATCCATTCAAGATTACTTAAATGAAGAATCACGGACTTATTTTGAAAAAGTAAAACAGTACTTAACCGATCTAGGCATTGAATATGTCGTCGATCCGAACTTAGTGCGCGGTCTTGATTATTACAATCACACTGCCTTTGAGATTATGAGTAATGCAGAAGGCTTTGGCGCGATCACAACATTAGCCGGCGGCGGCCGTTATGATGGACTTGTTGAAGGAATTGGCGGTCCTGAATCACCAGGTATCGGCTTTGCGATGAGTATTGAACGTTTCCTATCAGCGATTGATGCAGAGAAGATTGAGCTTCCTGTTCAAGACGGCATTGATTTATACATTGCGGCATTAGGAGATCAAGCAAAAGATTATGCTGTTGGCTTATTGAATCGCCTAAGAAAAGAAGGCATTTCAAGTGAAATGGACTATACAGGGAAAAAGCTAAAAGCACAATTTAAAGCCGCAGACCGCTCGAAAGCCAAGTTTATTGCAGTTCTTGGTGAAGATGAGCTGGCGCAGCAAATTGTAAATGTAAAAGATACGACAACGGGTGAACAAATTGAAGTGAAGCTTGATGAGCTGATTCAAATGATGAAAGCCCACCAGAAAGCGTAAAGAAGGAGTGGAATGTTTGTGTTTGGTAGAACTTTTTATTGTGGAGAAGTAACAGAAGACCAAATTGGTCAAACAGTTGTATTAAAAGGATGGGTACAAAAACGTCGTGACCTTGGTGGATTAATCTTTATTGACCTGCGTGATCGTACAGGCATTGTGCAAGTTGTCTTTCATCCAGACCAATCAAAAGAGGCTCTTGAGACAGCAGAATCGATTCGTAATGAATATGTCCTTGATATTAAAGGGACAGTGGTCGCAAGAGAAGAAGCCACGATCAACCCAAATTTAAAAACAGGCAAAATTGAAATTCAAGTCGACACGGTCACTGTTTTAAATGAAGCCAAGACGCCTCCATTTGTGATTTCTGATCAAGCAGATGAGGTATCAGAAGATGTGCGCTTAAAATACCGCTACCTAGATCTTCGCCGTCCTGCGATGTTTGAAACGATGAAAATGCGACATGAAGTCACAAAAGCATTCCGCCATTTCTTAGATGATCACGGCTTTCTAGACATTGAAACGCCAATTTTAACAAAAAGTACGCCAGAAGGTGCGCGTGACTATCTTGTGCCAAGCCGTGTACACGAAGGAGAATTCTATGCGCTGCCGCAGTCTCCGCAATTATTTAAGCAATTACTCATGGTGTCTGGGATGGACCGCTACTATCAAATCGCTCGCTGCTTTAGAGATGAAGACTTGCGTGCTGACCGTCAGCCGGAATTTACACAAGTCGATATTGAAATGTCCTTTATGAGCCAAGAAGACATCATGACGCTTGCTGAAGAGATGATGGCAAAGGTGATGAAAGATGTCAAAGGTGTTGACCTGACATTGCCATTACCTCGTATGACGTACGATGAAGCGATGAATTCCTATGGTTCTGACAAGCCAGATACCCGATTTGACATGAAGCTTGTCAACATTTCAGACACGGTAAAAGACTCAGATTTCAAAGTCTTCAGCGGTGCTGTAAACAATGGCGGAGCTGTCAAAGCGATTAATGTCAAAGGGGCTGCAGCAAACTACTCAAGAAAAGACATCGATGCACTTGGTGCATTTGCAGCGAACTATGGTGCAAAAGGTCTTGCTTGGCTAAAAGCTGAAGGGACAGAGTTAAAAGGACCAATCGCTAAATTCTTTGATGAGTCAAAACAAGCAGAATTAAAAGAACAGCTTCAAGTTGAAGAAGGCGACCTTTTACTCTTTGTTGCAGATAAGACGTCTGTTGTCCATGATGCGCTTGGCGCACTTCGCTTAAAACTTGGCAAAGAGCTTAAACTCATCGATGAATCTGTCTTCAATTTCTTATGGGTTGTCGATTGGCCGCTGCTTGAAAAGGATGAAGAAGAAGGCCGCTTCTATGCTGCCCACCATCCTTTCACAATGCCAGTTCGGGATGATCTTGAATTAATTGAAACAAGTCCAGAAGATATGAAAGCTCAAGCGTATGATCTTGTGCTGAACGGCTATGAGCTTGGCGGAGGTTCTATTCGTATTTTTGAAAAGGACATTCAAGAGAAAATGTTTGGTTTACTTGGCTTTTCTAAAGAAGAAGCGTACGATCAGTTCGGCTTCCTTCTTGATGCATTTGAGCATGGTGTGCCTCCGCACGGCGGAATTGCGCTTGGACTTGACCGCTTAGTGATGCTGCTTGCCGGCCGATCTAACCTAAGAGATACCATTGCGTTTCCGAAAACGGCAAGTGCAAGCTGTGTTCTCACAGATGCTCCTGGCACTGTAAGCGCAGCGCAGCTAGATGAACTGAGTTTGGCTATTAAAACAAAAGTAAAACAGTAAAATAGGCGCATGTTTATAGGCATGTAAACGCTTGTAAAAGGGACATGCCTATGATATGCTTTCATCAATAATAAATAAAGTCCTGATACGTACGGTGGTTACCTAGTTTTGACCGAACATTTTTTTCTACGGGAGCTTGCCTTTCCTTTCTGCATAAATGCCTCTTCTGAGGACTTATAAAGTGAGGAAGAAAGCACCCACCTGCATGGTGCGGGGTTCAAAACGAAGGAAAAGCTGGCGGCGTGATCGGGACTTTTTTGTGTTTTTTTCTATTTGAGAAGGATGACGGAGAACGCTGAATATGATATGATTCTTTCGATTCATTTTAAATAAAGGTGGAGTGAGGCACTTGTTACATCAGTTTTCAAGAAACGAGCTTGCCATTGGCAAGGAAGGCTTAAATATATTAAAAAACAGTACAGTTGCAGTGCTTGGAGTAGGCGGCGTAGGTTCTTTTGCAGTAGAAGCCCTTGCTCGTTCAGGTGTTGGCCGTATTGTTCTTGTTGATAAAGATGATATTGATATTACAAATGTAAATAGGCAGCTGCCAGCTTTGCTATCAACGGTTGGTCAGCCTAAAGTTGACTTAATGCAGGCAAGAATTGCTGACATTAACCCAGAATGTGAAGTTGTTGCGCTCAAAATGTTCTATACAGAAGAAACATATGAACAATTCTTTGAGTATCCACTTGATTATGTCATTGATGCATCAGATACAATTCATTATAAAATTCATTTAATGAAAGAGTGCCTGAAACGCGATGTGAACATTATTTCGAGTATGGGTGCTGCAAATAAAACAGATCCGACACGTTTTAAAATTGATGACATCTCGAAAACACATACAGACCCAATTGCGAAAGTCGTCAGAACACGCCTGCGGAAGGAAGGCATTCGTAAGGGAATTGAAGTTATTTTCTCTGATGAAAGTCCGATTGTCATTCGTGAAGATGTGAGAAAAGAAGTTGGAAATGATGAAGCGAAAATTCGTAAGGCACAAATGCCGCCGTCATCCAATGCTTTTGTTCCATCTGTGGCTGGACTGATCATGGGTGGTCATGTCATTATGAAACTGTTAAAAGATATTCCGATTACACGTGTGAAAGATAAATAAACAGCCCGCCTGCTTAGAGCAGGGGGCTTCAGCGTGTAGACAAACCCTCGCATTCGGTGTCAGTCCTGCGCTTCGGTGCTCACGAATGTCAAATTCGCTCCGCGCC
>NZ_JBQENU010000001.1:136072-208655 GCF_052044605.1 Bacillus sp. 22483
CTGCAAAGGTTTTCTATCACGCTGAAAAGAAGACAAAGGGCTAAAATAAAGTTCATTTTAGCCCTTTGTCAACAATCTACAGCCCGCCTGCTTAGAGCAGGGGGCTTTTTTTTATTTTTGCCGTCTTAAATTTTCGTACACTTGCTTTAGTGCACCTTCAAATTTTCCAGTTTGCTTTGGTTCATAATATTGCTTGTTTTTCAGCGGGTCAGGTAAATATTGCTGCTTCACCCAGCCATTTTCATAATCGTGCGGATATAAGTAATCGGCGCCCCTTCCAAGTGCTGCTGCTCCTTTATAGTGGGCATCTTTTAAATGAACGGGAACTTCACCCATTTTTCCCGTGCGAATATCATGCAGTGCCGCATCAATCGCTTGGTAAGCGGAGTTTGACTTTGGAGAAAGACACAGTTCAATCACGGCATTAGCGAGTGGAATTCGTGCTTCTGGGAAACCGACTCTCTCAGCTGTTTGAACAGCGCTTAACACACGTGGCCCTGCCTGCGGGCTGGCTAAGCCAATATCTTCATAAGCCATCACAAGTAATCGTCTCGAAATGCTTTCAAGGTCTCCCGCTTCAATGAGTCTTGCAAGGTAATGCAGCGCAGCATCTGCGTCAGACCCTCTAATGGATTTTTGAAAAGCCGAGAGGACATCATAATGGGCATCACCGTTTTTATCATGCGAGAAGCTCTTTTTTTGTAAACATTCTTCTGCTGCAGCTAGAGTGATCGTGATCTGTCCAGATTCATCCGATTTTGTCGATAAAACGGCTAGTTCAAGCGCATTTAAAGCGGAACGCACATCTCCTCCGCATCCATTTGCAAAATGATTCATTGCCTCCTCATCAACTTTGACCGAATAACCGCCAAGCCCGCGATGTTCATCCTGTAAAGCTCGAGATAATGCAGCTTTGATTTGCTCTGTTTCCAGCGGCTTCAGCTCAAATATTTGTGTCCGGCTACGGATGGCTGGGTTGATCGCATGATACGGATTAGCTGTTGTCGCGCCAATTAAAATAATCATGCCATTTTCTAAATACGGAAGAAGGAAATCCTGCTTCCCTTTATCGAGTCTGTGGACTTCGTCTAAAATCAAGATGACCTGACCACTCATTTTCGCTTCAGCGGCGACAGCTTCCATATCTTTTTTGTTATGAATCACCGCATTCAATGTACGGAAGGCAATGCTTGTACTGCCAGCGATTGCAGTTGCAATGGATGTTTTGCCGATTCCCGGCGGCCCGTATAAAATCATCGAGGACAAATGTTTCGCCTCGACCATTCGTCTAATAATTTGACCTTCTCCAACGAGATGCTCCTGCCCAATAATGTCTCCAATATGACTTGGGCGCATCCGATACGCTAAAGGTTTCATGATTATCTCTCCTAAAGCAATGTCTTGTTTGTATAGAGTACCGAAATTTCTTCAAATAGAAAAGGGATGCGTCCTCGTTTTGAGCTCAGAACCCGCAAATGAAAGTTGGCTAAAAGTATGATATAATTGCTTTTGGTCTATATAAGCGTATATGAAATCAGAAAAAAAATTGATGACATAGAAATAGAAAACGCAGAGGTGTTTAACTTGAAAATTTCTACTAAAGGCAGATATGGTCTGACGATCATGATCGAATTAGCCAAAAAACATGGTGAAGGCCCTACATCATTAAAATCAATCGCTCAAAACAATGATTTGTCTGAGCATTATTTAGAGCAGCTTGTATCACCACTTCGCAATGCTCGTCTTGTGAAAAGTATCCGCGGAGCGTATGGCGGCTATGTGCTTGCCCATGAGCCAAACGAGATTACAGCCGGTGATATTATTCGAGTATTAGAAGGACCTATTAGTCCTGTTGAAGTGATCGAAAACGAAGAGCCAGCAAAGCGTGCACTTTGGATTCGTATTCGTGATGCAGTAAAAGACGTACTAGACAATACAACTCTTGAAGACTTGGCAAGCTATAAAGATGACGAGGATCAAGAGGCGTATATGTTCTATATTTAGATCAGAGGTGTACCGGAAATGGAACGTATCTATTTAGATCATGCAGCCACAACGCCGATGGATCAGCGAATTGTGGACAAGATGATGCCTTACTTTACAGAGATATTTGGCAATCCCTCTAGTATTCATTCATATGGACGCGAGGCAAGAAAGTGGCTCGATGAAGCAAGGGAAGTCATTGCAGGAGAATTACACTGTAAGCAGCAGGAGATCATCCTCACAAGCGGGGGAACAGAGGCAGACAACTTGGCCATTACAGGTGTGGCAATGGCAAGGCAGCATGAAGGAAAACATATCATCACAACAAAAACTGAGCATCATGCAGTGCTGCATACATGCGAACGCTTAGAGAAGCTTGGTTTTGATGTGACGTATTTAGATGTGGATCACACTGGATTGATTCATCTTGATCAATTAAAACAAGCACTAAGAGACGATACAATTCTTGTGACCATCATGTATGGCAATAACGAAACAGGTGTGATTCAGCCAATTAAAGAAATTGGTCAACTTTTGCATGATCACGCTGCTCATTTTCATACAGACGCTGTACAGGCATTTGGGACAATATCAATTGATGTCACAGAACTTCATATCGACCTCTTATCTGCGTCCGGTCATAAACTAAATGGCCCGATGGGAACAGGCTTTTTATACGTGAATGAGCGTGTAAAACTTTCTCCGCAGCTATTCGGAGGAGAACAAGAAAGAAAACGCCGTGCTGGCACTGAAAATGTGGCGGGAATCATTGGACTTGCAGAAGCAGTTCAATTAACAAAGCAAAATAGAAGAGAAAAAGCAGTGCATTATGGTAAGCTCAAAGAAGCGATGCTGCAAGTATTCGAAGAGGAATCACTCAATTTCTCTATCAATGGACATCCGAAAGAGACATTGCCGCATATTTTAAATGTCCACTTCCCGGGCGTTTCCATTGAATCGTTACTTGTGAACTTAGATATGGAAGGGATTGCTGTTTCGAGCGGGTCAGCATGTACGGCTGGATCTGTCCTTCCTTCGCACGTATTAAGCGCCATGTATGGTGAAGAAGCAAAAGAGCTGACATCCTCAGTCAGAATAAGCTTCGGTCTTGGAAATGAAGAGGAACATGTGAAGCAGGCGGCGCGTAAGATAGCGGCTGTCGTGAAACGCCTAGCCAAATAAATGCTCCCTTTTGTTCGTGTGTGAAAAATGAAACAGCTAGGCACCTGAAGAACGAAACGCGCACGTTGTTTCATTGAAATTGGAGTTGATGAAGATGACAAAAAGACCTGAAGACACAAGAGTTGTGGTCGGTATGTCCGGAGGCGTCGATTCATCAGTTGCTGCGCTCATGTTAAAGGAGCAAGGCTATGATGTAATCGGCATATTTATGAAAAACTGGGATGACACAGATGAAAATGGTGTATGTACAGCAACGGAGGACTATGAGGATGTCATTCGTGTTTGTAACCAGATTGGAATCCCATATTATGCAGTGAATTTCGAGAAACAGTATTGGGACAAAGTGTTTCAATATTTTCTTGATGAATATAAAGCAGGCAGAACGCCGAACCCAGATGTCATGTGTAACAAAGAAATTAAGTTCAAAGCATTTCTTGAGCATGCATTGTCGCTTGGAGCGGATTATTTGGCAACGGGCCACTATGCCCGTGTCGACAGAACCGGCGATGAAGTCAAAATGCTAAGAGGTCTTGATACAAACAAAGACCAAACTTATTTCTTGAATCAGCTGACTCAAGAACAGCTTGATAAAGTGTTGTTCCCAATCGGCGATTTAGAGAAAAAAAGAGTGCGTGAATTAGCGAAAGAAGCAGAGCTCGCAACAGCAACGAAAAAAGATTCTACGGGCATCTGCTTTATTGGGGAAAGAAACTTTAAAACATTCCTCAGCCAATATTTGCCTGCACAGCCCGGTGTGATGCAGACAATGGACGGAGAAGTAAAAGGTGAACATGATGGACTCATGTATTACACGATCGGTCAACGCCAAGGACTTGGCATTGGCGGAAGCGGTGATCCGTGGTTCGTTGTTGGGAAAGACTTAGAGAAAAATATCTTATTTGTTGAACAAGGCTTCCACAATCCGCTTTTATACTCTGAAAGTATTTCAGCTGTTAACATCAGCTGGACTCGTCCTCATATTGTCGGCGAAAACGGTGAACTCACATGCACAGCGAAATTCCGATACCGTCAAGAAGACCATCATGTAAAAGTCAAAATGACAGGTGAGCAGGAAGCAATGGTGATCTTTGATGAACCCGTTCGTGCTGTCACTCCAGGACAAGCTGTTGTTTTTTATGATGGCGAAGAATGTCTTGGCGGCGGGACAATTGACGATGTCTTTAAAGATGGCCAAAAGCTGTCGTATGTGTAACATGTGTTAAAAACCTCAACGTCGCTGTTGAGGTTTTTTAATGAAAGGATGATGAGAGCGAATGAATCATAACGAAATCGGTATTGAAGCTTTAAATCAAGGGAACATCGAACAGGCAGCTGAAGCTTTTACGAAAGCCATTGAAGAAAGCCCAAAGGACCCGGTTCCATATATTAACTTTGCGAATTTACTTTCAAGCGTTCATGAATTTGAACGTGCTTTGAACTTCTTTCAAAAAGCCATTGAACTTGATCATACAGCAGCTGCAGCCTATTACGGGGCAGGAAATGTCTACACGATGAAAGAAGACTTTATGAAAGCGAAAGACTATTTTGAGCAAGCGCTACAAGCTGGAATGGAAAACAGTGATTTGTTTTATATGTTAGGACAGACACTGATGAAATTAGAGCAGCCGAAGCTTGCGATGCCTTATCTTCAGCGTGCAGTTGAGTTAAACGAAGAAGATAACGAAGCAAGATTTCAATTTGGCATGTGCTTAGCGAATGAACATCTGCTGGAGGAAGCGGTCGCAGTCTTTACTGAAGTAATTGCGCGAGATCCGCAGCATGCAGACGCCTTTTATAATGCAGGCGTTGCGTATGCGTATTTAGAAAAAAAAGATGAAGCGCTTGAAATGCTAGGAAAAGCCATTGACGTGCAGCCTGATCATATGCTTGCATTGCATGCGCAAAAGCTGATTCAAGAGGCAGAATAACCGGAAGGAGGGAAGACCTGTGCAGGAACATCCAGATCAAATGAAGCTTGAAGATGAACCGTTTTTAAAAGGGACGGTTCAAGCCGTTATTTTCCATAACGAAAGTAATTTATACTCGGTGTTAAAAGTAAAAGTCATTGAAACATCAGAGAATTTAGAGGAAAAAACAGCATCTGTCACAGGGTACTTCCCAGCGCTTCATGAGGAGGAAACCTACACCTTCTATGGCAAGGTCACAAGTCATCCGAAGTTTGGTGAGCAGTTTCAAGCCACTCATTTTCAAAAGGAAGTCCCTACAACAAAACAAGGCATTATTCATTATCTCTCTAGTGACTTGTTTGAAGGGATTGGGAAAAAGACGGCGGAAGAAATCGTCGGCAAGTTAGGCAATCAGACGCTTCATCAAATTATGCGTGATCCGTCTGTTTTGTATGACGTCCCGCGCCTGTCAAAAAAGAAGGCAGATAAGCTGGCTGCCGCACTTCAGGAGCATCAGGGGCTTGAGCAAATTATGATCAGCCTGAATCAATATGGCTTTGGTCCTCAGCTTAGCATGAAGATTTACCAAGTGTACGAGAGTGAAACGTTGCAGAAAATTAAAGAAAATCCTTATCAGCTCGTCAAAGACGTAGAGGGGATTGGATTTATTAAAGCAGATGAACTCGGCGCTAGAACAGGGATATCTGGAAATGATCCAGACCGCATTCGTGCAGCCCTTTTGTATACCGTTGAGACAGCAAGCCTGCAAGACGGTCATACGTACATACAAACGAAAGATCTGATCATCGAAACCCGTAAATTGCTGAATCAAACAGGCAATGACTACAAAGTGACTGAAATGGACGTTGCCAATCAGATCATTGCACTTGGTGAAGGGAAAGACATGATCATTGAAGATGATCGCTGTTACCATCCTTCGCTCTTTTATGCGGAACAAAGTGTGGCAAAACGCATTCAAAAAATTGTCTCTCAAACAGAATATGCAGATCAATTTCCTGAATCAGAATTTCTGCTCGCACTTGGTGAATTGGAGGAGCGGCTGGGTGTCCAGTATGCACCGACCCAAAAAGAAGCCATTCAAAAGGCACTCATGTCCCCGATGCTGCTCTTAACAGGCGGGCCGGGTACAGGGAAAACGACGGTCATTAAAGGGATTGTCGAGCTTTACAGCGATCTTCACGGCGTATCTCTTGACCCGGGTGATTATAAAAAAGATGAAGCATTTCCGTTCGTACTTGCCGCACCAACTGGACGTGCTGCGAAACGAATGACAGAATCCACTGGACTTCCTGCTGTGACCATTCACCGGCTGCTAGGCTGGAATGGATCAGAAGGCTTCTCACATGATGAAGACCAGCCGATTGAAGGAAAGCTTGTCATCATTGATGAATCGAGTATGCTGGATATTTGGCTGGCGAACCATTTGTTTAAGGCGATCCCAGATCATATTCAAGTCATTATGGTTGGAGACGAACATCAACTTCCATCTGTCGGACCTGGTCAAGTGTTAAGAGACCTGCTTGCGTCACAAGCTATACCGGCAGTTACACTAACTGATATTTACCGGCAGGCAGACGGTTCAACAATTGTTGAGCTTGCGCATGATATGAAAAATGGTGTTTTGCCAAAGGATATTACTGCACGCTCGAAGGATCGATCCTTTATTCAATGCTCTAGTGACCAAATGAAAGAAGTCATCGAGAAAGTGGTCAGCAATGCTGCTCAAAAGGATTATTCAGCAAAGGACATTCAAGTGCTTGCCCCGATGTATAAAGGAAAAGCAGGCATTAATGAACTGAATAAAATGCTCCAGCAAATTTTGAATCCTAAAAAGCCAAAAGGAAGAGAAATTCCATTTGGTGATGTCGTCTACCGGACAGGTGATAAGGTACTTCAGCTTGTCAATCAGCCCGAGAATAACATTTTTAATGGAGATATTGGAGAAATTGTCTCGATCTTTTATGCGAAAGAAAACACGGAAAAAGAAGATATGGCGGTCATCTCCTTTGATGGAAACGAAATCACGTTTACGAAAAAAGATTTTCATCAATTTACACACGCTTATTGTTGCTCGATTCATAAATCCCAGGGCAGTGAATTCCCAATCGTGGTGCTGCCAGTCGTGAGAAGTTATTATCGAATGCTTCGAAGAAATTTGCTTTACACTGCCATTACACGAAGTAAAAAGTTTTTAATTTTGTGCGGTGAGGAATCAGCATTAGAGTGGGGCGTAAAAAATAATGAAGACTCCCTCAGACAAACGTCTTTAACCATGCGTCTTACTGAAACGGAAGAAGTCATGGATGCTGAGCTAGCAGCCCTCCAAAAAGAACTTCCTTTCAGCGTACACGATGCCAATATTGGCATGGAGGGAATCACTCCGTTTGATTTTATGCAAGAGTAAATGGCTTCCATGGAAGCCATCATATTGTTAAACAAAGGGCTAAAATGAACTTGATTTTAGCCCTTTGTTTTTTTTCAGCGTGAAAGAAAACCTTTGCAGCCCTAAGAAGGACGAGTACTGGCGCGGAGCGAATTTGACATTCGTGAGCACCAGCACGCAGGACTGACAAAGAATGCGAGGGTTTGTCTACACGCTGATGGCTTCCTTCATGGAAGCCATTTCTTCGTATGAGTCATAGAGGAAACGCACACGATAAGACTGTTCCGAAAAGGTGGTTGATCACATTTTGAGAACATGTCGAGAGCTTGAAGGACTGACGATCTATACAGACGAGCTGTCTCATTCACTTGGATCGATCAAAGATATTTGCTTTTTAGCCGGCGGCAGCTGCGGAGGATATGTATTAGATGGGAAAAAGAAAGACTGTGCTTTCATTCCATTCTCAGCTGGCGACAAACTCACAGACAAAGGTCTATATGTGAGCTGCCAGAAGGGAGTCGAAATAGATGCCTCCGCCCCATCCTTCTTCTTTTCGAAATTAAAAAAGAAAATGATCCATACGCCAGATGGTGAAACATTAGGTGTTTTGGAAGATGTATACTTTTGCATGAATTCGGGCACAATCGTAGCATATGAACTCTCGGACGGCTTCTTTACAGAGCTATCAGGGATTCGAAAGCAGCTACATGCTGCCGGAACCTTGATGGACGTTCAAAAGGAAGCACTTGTTCTAAACCGAACGTAAAGAGGTGCTGAATATGCTCATTTGCCCAAATTGCAAATGTAAAGACATCGGAAAAATTGGGGTCAATCAATATTATTGCTGGGGCTGTTTTATTGAATTGACGCTGTCAAAAGGCAAAATATCTACTCACCAAGTGGAGGAAGACGGTACACTAAGCAGTTTAGACGACCTGTTTAGTGATGATGAACGTTCAATTCAACTATAAGTGTTAAGGGGGAATTTCGAATGGGCAAAATGACTTCTTCACTATTAACGCTTGGTGCAGGTGCACTCGCATATCACTTTGCAAGTCGATATGATATGCCATCTAAGCGGGATATGAAAAAGATGAGAAAACGAGTTATGCGAATGTTTTAAACAAAAAGGGACATCCACCATGAGCGGATGTCCTTTTTTTATGCCTGCCTGTACTCTAATCTCCGTGCAAGTAAGGACAAGCTGAAGTTAACAACAAAATACATCATGGCAGCCAAGAGGAAAATAGGAAGTAAATAAGATTGGCTTTGACCATTTAAAATCTGTGCGTGATGCAATAATTCTGGAAGGGCAATCACAACGGCAAGCGATGTATCTTTTAAAAGAGAAATAAATTGGCTGACAATCGGCGGTACCATTCGGCGTAACGCCTGTGGCATGATAATCATTTTTAACGTTTGCATATACGTTAAGCCAGAGGACCTGGCAGCTTCGATTTGTCCCTTATCAATTGATTTTAACCCACTGCGAATGATTTCTGACAGCATGGCGGATTCAAACACGGTTAAAGCCGCAATGGCAGAGGCGGTGATGCTCAGCTTAATACCGATTTCAGGCAGGGCGAAATACGTAAAAAAGATGATCAGCAAAAGCGGCAGGTTCCGGACGGTTTCAACAATGACCGCAAGCACCTTTGATAAAATAGGGATTTGTGCGAACCTCAATGTGCCAACGACTAATCCGATGATAAAGCTTAAAATGATGGAGATAAAAGCCACTTTTAAGGTGACAGCAAATCCTTCAAGTAAAAAGGCGAGATGATCGGGCTGGTAGGCACCTATAAAATCCATTGTGTTTCCTCCTTTCTAGTGGCTTCGGGCTAATCTTTTTTCTAAATAACCAACGCCTAGACTAAGCGGAATGGTCAATAGAAGATAGAACATGGCAACAAAGATGTATACATCAAATGTCACAAACGTTCTCGAAGCGATAAGGTCTCCTTGGTACATCAGATCAAACCCTGCAATGACACCTAAAATAGACGAGTTTTTCACAAGATTGATAAATTGATTCCCAAGTGGGGGAATGACAATTTTGATTGCCTGCGGCAGAATAATATATCGCATCGTTCCACCATATGACAGGCCAGAAGCTCTAGCTGCTTCCATTTGTCCAAGCGGTACAGCTTGTATACCTGCACGAATGGCTTCAGCGATAAAAGCAGACGTATAAATGGAGAGGGCAATGGTTCCTGCTGTAAAGCCATCTGCCACAATGCCAAGTACCGGTAAACCAAAGAAGAACACAAAGGTGATCAATAATAACGGAATATTCCGAATAAATTCCACGTAAGCCGTCCCTAACCAGTTGAGCGGCCTTAGTGGCGCAATTCTCATAATGGCAATGAGTGTACCGATGAAAAAGCTTCCAATCAACGCAATGACACTTGCACCAATCGTATATTTAAACCCTTCTAAATAAAGATGGAAGTTCTCAGTTAAAATGGAAAACCGCAGCAATCAGTTCACTTCCTTCCTAATCAACAGAGGAGCCGGCAAGCGGCTCTCCTGAGGGTGTTGAGGTTGATCGAGTCAATTAATTATTCTTTGATCCATTTTTTATGAATCTTGTCATACTCTCCATTGTCTTTTAATGCCTTTAACGCTTTATTAATGGCTTCTGTCAACTCTTCATCGCCTTTTTTTACAGCGATGCCATAAGGCTCATCGGTAAATGTTCCGCCAACGACTTCATAATTTGAATCTTCGTCTGCCATGCCAAATAAAATTGCATTATCAGTTGTCAGAACTTGCCCTTGATTTGATTTTAAGGCTGTAAAGGCTTCTTGGTAATTTTCAAATTCTAAAACGGATGCTTCTGGTGCTTTTTCGCGAATGTTTTGAGAAGAAGTGGACCCTTTCACTGCAAGCACCTTCGTACCTTTTTTAAGATCATCAATCGATTGAATGTCGCTGCCTTTTTTCACAAGCAGTGATTGTCCTGCTTCAAAGTAAACATCTGAGAAATTGACCTCTTTTTTACGCTCTTCTGTGATCGTCATTGTGGCAACAATGGCATGAATATCTCCTTTTTGCAGTAAAGGAATCCTTGTTTTAGATGTTACTTCTTTAAATTCTGCTTTTCCTTCATCACCGAGCATTTCTTTAGTGATCGCTTTTGCTATATCAATATCAAACCCTTCGATATCCCCACTGCTAGGATTTTTTAGACCGAATAAACGAGTATCGTTCTTCACACCAAAAACGATTTTCTTGTCTTTCTTAATGGCTTCTAATGAGCTGCCTTGTTTTGCATCGGTTGAGCCTTTCTCGGCAGAGCCGCAAGCAGCGAGAGCGATCATACAGCAAGTCATCAACAGTAATAGGCCAAAGCGTTTCATTTTTTTCATCAAATTTATACCTCCTAGTGATTTAAAATACGGCTTAAAAAGAGCTGAGCGCGTTTCTCGCGCGGTTTTTCATAAAAGGCAGCTGGTGTTGATTCTTCAAGGATTCTTCCTTCATCAATAAACACAATGCGGTCTGCGACTTCACGGGCAAATCCCATCTCGTGCGTGACAACGACCATTGTCATCCCTTCCCTAGCCAGCTGTTTCATCACATCTAGCACCTCACCGATCATCTCTGGATCAAGAGCTGATGTTGGTTCATCGAAAAGCATGACATCAGGTTTCATTGCAAGTCCCCTTGCGATTGCCACACGCTGCTGTTGTCCTCCTGAGAGTCTAGAAGGGTAGGTGTCTGCTTTTTCAGGAATGCCAACTTTATTTAAATAAAATTCAGCTGTTTCCTTTGCTTCTTCTTTGCTCACTTTTTTAACCTTCATAGGCGCAAGCATAATGTTTTCAAGCACCGTCTTATGCGGATAAAGATGAAAGTGCTGAAACACCATCCCGATATTTTGCCTGATGAGATTGATGTTGGTTTTCGGATGCTGAACAGACACTTGATTGACAAGGACTTTTCCTTCATCAATGCTTTCAAGACGATTGATACACCTGAGCATCGTGCTTTTTCCAGATCCTGAAGGACCGATGATCACAACAACCTCACCTTTTTGAATATGTAGGTTAATGTCCTTAAGTACATGGAACGGGCCGTAATGCTTGTTGACTTCTTCGAATGTGATCATGAAGAACCTCCTCTTGTCATCATTGAACTAAAGCGGATTCTAGCATAAATGGTTTAAAAAGAAGTAAATATTGGAATATTTTCTGACGGGGTTTTACAGCAAACAGTGACTTTGGATGGAGCTGTATGTTTCATGTGTATTCATTTTTAACAAAGTTAGGACAAATTTTATTTACATGGATAATTGCAGAAGTTGGTTAAACAATAAGAAGAGAGGTGAAAAAGGTGAAGAAACGTCCGATCGAGTTTCTAATATATGCTGCAGGTGTACTGCTTGTCCTTGCGTCTTTACTCATTTTGGTTCAGCTCGACGAGTTATGGATGCCTATTTTTTTATTGCTCAAAGCGGTTTTGATCCCGCTTCTTATCGCTATTTTTATTTCTTATCTTCTTTATCCAATTGTTGAACGACTACATAAGCGAGGTTTGCCAAGGACGGTCAGTCTCTTATTGATATATGTGCTGTTTTTTGGCGGCATTGGTTTGGCTGTGTATAAAGGGGCACCGGTTTTAATCGCTCAGTTAAATGAATTGTCGGAGCAAATTCCCATGCTTGCCGAAACGTATAATGGTGCTTTATCACATGTTCATCGTCATACAAGCCACTGGCCTGATGGACTACATGAAAGGCTGGATCGTTTTATTGTCCAATCTGAGACGTATGCCGCAAATGGCGCAGAGCGGATGATTCTTAGCTGTAAAGTACTGCTTGATTACGCCTTAGTTGCTGCACTTATTCCTTTTCTTGTCTTTTATATGGTGAAAGATATGAACACGATGAAGCGGGCAGCATGGTATTTAACGCCGCCGAGCTTTCGAAAAAGGGGACATGCCTTTGTGAAAGCAGTGGATGACTCACTTGGGGATTATATTAGAGGGCAATTGCTTGTCTGTTCTTTAATTGGGGGAGCTGCTGCCATTGTTCTCTGGCTGTTTCATATTCCATATCCGCTTGTACTAGGTATGTTAATCGGTGCAACGAATGTCATTCCGTATTTTGGCCCGATAATTGGAGCGATTCCAGCTGTCTTTATCGCTTTTACCATCTCAGTGAAGTCAGTGATCATTGTGCTAATTACAGTAGCCGTGCTTCAATTTTTAGAAAGCAATGTACTGAGTCCGATCATTGTCGGGAGAAGCCTGCATATGCATCCTGTCGTAATCATGCTGGTGTTACTCGCTGGAGGTGAGCTGTTTGGCTTGATTGGAATGATTTTAGCCGTGCCGTCCGCAGCCATTATGAGGGTCATCATTGTGCAATATATTCACATGAGACGAAGCGTTCATTGACAAGACGAGCCGAGTTGTCTATAATAATTTCGATTCATACATATTGAATTCAATGACGGACCCGAGTACGTTAAAAAGCTGTTGCAGAGAGAGGCTTTGTTTGCTGAGAAAAGCCTTATCAGACCTTTAACGGAAGCTAGTCCCGAGTGCAGATAAACACTGCCGCTCTCTTCCGGCGTTATCGGATGTGAAGGTGATAGACGCATATGTCTATAATCAGGGTGGTACCGCGAGAGCATCTCGTCCCTGTGTAAGTAGTTTTTTGCTTGCATAGGGCGGGATGTTTTTTCGTTTGTGTGAAGATTGAGGAATAAAAAAAGGAGGATTTATGATGAAAACTTTAACTTCAGCTCAAGTACGTCAAATGTTTTTAGATTTTTTTAAAGAAAAAGGACATGCTGTCGAACCGAGTGCGTCTCTCGTACCGCATGACGATCCAACACTTTTATGGATTAACAGCGGGGTGGCAACATTAAAGAAATACTTCGATGGCCGCGTCGTGCCTGAGAATCCGCGTATTTGCAACGCACAAAAATCAATTCGTACAAATGACATTGAAAATGTAGGGAAAACAGCACGCCATCATACGTTTTTTGAAATGCTGGGCAACTTCTCTATTGGAGACTATTTCAAAGAAGAGGCAATCGAATGGGCTTGGGAATTCCTCACAAGTGACGAGTGGATTGGCTTTGATTTGAATCTGTTATCTGTAACAGTACATCCAGAGGATGAAGAAGCGTATGTTCTTTGGAGAGATAAAATTGGTGTCCCTGAGGAACGAATTATTCGTCTAGAGGGCAACTTCTGGGATATTGGCGAGGGGCCAAGTGGTCCGAATACCGAAATTTTCTATGATCGCGGCGAAGCATATGGCAACGACATGAACGACCCTGAATTATATCCAGGCGGAGAAAATGAACGTTATCTAGAAGTATGGAATCTTGTTTTTTCTGAATTTAACCATAATCCAGATGGTACATACACACCGCTTCCGAAGAAAAACATTGATACAGGAATGGGTCTTGAGCGTATGGTCTCTGTGATTCAAAACGTACCGACGAACTTTGATACAGACCTGTTCATGCCGATTATTCGTGCAGTAGAAACGATTTCTGGAGAAAGCTATGGGGAGTCAAAAGAAAAAGACACAGCATTTAAAGTCATTGCTGACCACATTCGTACTGTTGCCTTTGCCGTCAGTGACGGAGCACTTCCTTCTAATGAAGGCCGAGGTTATGTGTTAAGACGTTTGCTGCGCCGTGCTGTGCGTTATGCAAAAACGATCCATATCCACCGTCCATTTATGTATGACCTAGTTCCAGTTGTTGCGGAGATCATGAAGGATTTCTATCCAGATGTTCAAGCAAAAGAAGAATTTATTGCAAAAGTGATCAAAAATGAAGAAGAGCGTTTCCATGAGACACTGAATGAAGGGTTAGCCATTTTATCAGAAGTGATCAAAAAAGAACGAGACAATGGCAGCTCACAAATTTCCGGTAAAGATGTGTTTAAGCTCTATGACACATATGGATTCCCGGTCGAACTTACAGAAGAATATGCAGAAGATGAGAACATGACAGTCGATCGTGAAGGCTTCCAGCTAGAAATGGAGAAGCAGCGTGAACGTGCAAGAAATGCCAGACAAGATGTAGGTAGTATGCAGGTTCAAGGCGGGGCTTTAGGCGATATTAAAGCAGAAAGTACGTTTGTGGGCTACGAAAATTTAACTGCAGATGCTCGTATTATCGAATTGCTTCAAAACGGTGAAATTGTTACAGAAGCTCACGAAGGGGAAACGGTGCAAATTTTATTAGATGAAACACCTTTCTATGCGGAAAGCGGCGGACAAGTGGCGGATAAAGGAACGTTAAAAAGTGCCGAAGCGATCATTGATATCAAAGATGTGAAAAAGGCACCAAACGGCCAGCATGTCCACGAAGGAATCGTCGTAAGTGGTACGGTTCAAAAAGGCATTGAAGTCACTGCAGAAGTCGAATCAGCGCTTCGAAAAGGCATTGTGAAAAATCACACAGCGACACATCTTTTGCACCAAGCGCTAAAAGATGTATTGGGCAGCCACGTTAACCAAGCGGGTTCACTTGTGAATGAAAACAGACTTCGCTTTGACTTTTCTCACTTTGGACAAGTAACAAAAGAAGAATTGTCACAAATTGAAAAAATCGTCAACGAAAAGATTTGGGAAGGCATTTCGGTTGCCATTGACCTGAAACCAATTGCTGAAGCAAAAGAAATGGGCGCAATGGCGCTGTTTGGCGAGAAGTATGGCGATATTGTCCGTGTGGTGCAAGTAGGTGATTACAGCATCGAGTTATGCGGAGGCTGTCATGTTCAAAACACTGCGGAGATCGGATTGTTTAAAATTGCATCTGAATCGGGTATTGGTGCTGGAACACGCCGTATTGAGGCTGTAACAGGTAAAGGTGCTTATGAAGAATTAAATGATCAGCTTGCGATTTTAGAAAAGGCAGCTAATGAACTGAAATCAAATACAAAAGATGTACCAAAACGCATCGCTTCCTTGCAGGCTGATTTAAAAGAAGTTCAAAGAGAAAACGAATCACTTCTTGCGAAATTAAGTCAAGCAGAAGCTGGCTCTATTTTAGAAAAAGTCATCGAAGTTGGCGGAGTGAACGTGTTAACTGAAAAAGTAAACGCCAAAGACATGAACCATTTAAGAACGATGGTTGATGACTTAAAAGCGAAATTAGGTTCAGCTGTCATCGTACTTGGTGCCGTTCAAAATGGAAAAGTCAACATTTCAGCCGGTGTGACGAAAGACGTTATTGAAAAAGGTCTTCATGCAGGAAAACTTGTGAAGCAGGCAGCTGAAATTTGCGGCGGAGGCGGAGGCGGACGCCCAGATATGGCACAAGCAGGCGGGAAACAGCCAGAAAAGCTTGAAGAAGCACTGGCAACTGTCGAAGAATCTGTCAAATCCGTTTTATAATCAGTCAATGTAGTGTAGAATAATGGTATTAGATGAGCGGTTAGAAAAAAGCTTGCTAGTAGAATGTTGGAAGAGAGGTGCAAGAAGCAGTGAGTTCATTTGATAAGACAATGAAGTTTAACTTCTCTGATGATTCAGCTGAAACCAATGTGAATGAAGTGCTCATAACAGTTTATGACGCACTCCAAGAAAAAGGATACAACCCGATCAATCAAATTGTCGGATACTTGCTGTCAGGCGACCCTGCTTATATTCCAAGACATCAGGATGCACGCAACCTAATTCGTAAACTAGAACGAGACGAATTAATTGAGGAATTGGTTAAATCGTACTTAGAGACACATAAAGAGGCGTAAAACATGAGAATTTTAGGCTTAGATTTAGGCACGAAAACCCTTGGTGTGGCAATCAGTGATGAAATGGGATGGACAGCTCAAGGGATTGAAACCATTAAAATTGATGAAGCAGGCGGAGACTTTGGTCTCAGTCGCCTGTCTGAGATCGTCTCGCAATATGGAACGGATAAAATTGTACTTGGTTTTCCAAAAAATATGAACGGTACGGTCGGTCCAAGAGGCGAGGCCAGCCAATCATTTGCGAAAGTGTTAGAAAACACGTACAATGTTCCTGTTGTGCTTTGGGACGAGCGTCTGTCAACGATGGCAGCAGAAAAAATGCTCATCTCTGCAGATGTGAGCAGACAAAAGCGTAAAAAAGTCATTGATAAAATGGCGGCTGTTATGATCCTTCAAGGGTACTTAGACAGCTTAAATTAAAATGAGGTGAATCAAATGGAACACGGAGAAAAGCAAATTACAATCGTTGATGATAATGGAAATGAGCAGCTTTGCGAAGTACTATTTACTTTTGAAAGCGACCATTTTAACAAATCATATGTTCTTTACTACCCAATTTCTGAACAAGATAACGAAGAAATTGAAATTCATGCATCAAGCTTCACACCAAACGAAGACGGTGAAGATGGCGAATTAGAGCCAATTGAAACGGATGAAGAGTGGGACATGATTGAAGAAACGTTAAATACGTTCTTAGATCAAGAAGACGAAGAAGAATAGAACGAATAAAAGGCCTGTGAACATGATCTCTGTGATCTTTCTTCACAGGTCTTTTTTACATTCTATATGTAAACTATTATTGAAATTTAGTTGACATATATCACTCGACCTTTTACGCTATTTTTATCAAAAACATCGAGTGAGGGGTATGAAAATTGAAAATTCACGATATGATGCAAATGGCATTCATGACAGCAGTTATTGGGATGTTAGGATTGATTCCGCCTATTTTTCTTGCGTTTACACCTGTACCAATCACCTTACAAACCGCAGGTCTTTTGCTTGCTGGAGGGCTGTTAAAACCAAAGCAAGCCCTGATTAGTTTACTTCTGTTTCTTCTAATAGTGGCAGCAGGCGCACCTCTTTTATCTGGAGGGAGAGGTGGAATAGGGGTCTTTTTTGGGCCAAGTGGTGGTTTTTTACTTGCTTATCCAGTGGCTGCCTTTATGATCAGCCTGTGGCTGAACCAGCTGAAGAAAGTGACGGCCTTACGACTATTTTTGATCTATGCGGTATGCAGTATCGGGATATTATATATAGGTGGAATTCCCTTTCAAGCCATGATGATGCATATAAAGATCACGCAAGCAGCTCTGTTCAGCGTCATTTATTTACCGGGTGATCTGATCAAAGCAGGGATATGTGCCGTCTTCACGGTGAAAATCATTCAAGCGATGTCATATCGAAAAAGGGACTTCCATAGAGGGAGGCGAGCAGTTTGATGAGAATAACGGAAAGCTATGCAGCTCATGCAAAAGTGAAGCCAGATCAGATGGCGATCATAGATGAAAAAGAGCAGATCACTTATGAAGAATGGCATGAGCATGTGAAGTCATCTGCACAATGGTTAAAAGAAACGCCTCATCAGCAAAAAAGAGTCGCTTTTTTATTATCAAATGGTGTTCCGTTTCTCCAACTATTTGCTGGCGCAGCTTCTGCAGGATGGACAGCGGTGCCTCTTGATCCGCGGTGGAGTGATAAGGAATGCGCGGAAAAGCTCTTATTAAGCGAGGCAGACCTTGTCATTGTGGAAGATCGATATATCAAAAGAATTGAAAAGTACAAGCTGGATATGCCAGTGCTCTCTTTATCTGAATGGAAAGAAAAAATCAGTCTCAGCATAAACGTTCAATCGAACAAAAGTAATACGGAGGAAGATCCTGCTTTTTATATGGGTTTTACTTCAGGATCAACGGGATCGCCCAAAGCCTTTATAAGACGCCAGCAGTCATGGATCGAGAGCTTTCAAATGACAGCTTCCGTCTTTGGGATCACACATCAAGACCATGTACTGATTTTAGGCACACTTTTATCCTCTCATTTTTTATACGGTGCGATCAGCACACTTTATTTCGGGGGCACCGTGACATTGTTAGAAAAATTTGTGCCAGAGAAAGCAAAGAAAACCTTAGAGAAAGGAGACATCACGGCTATTTATACGGTTCCGACCATGACAGAATCGTTACTGCAAATGGATGCTTTCGGAAAGAATCCGCTTCTTGTCCTGTCTTCTGGTGCAGATTGGGGAAACTCTTCAAAAAAACAGCTCGTCAACCGCTATCCTCACATCACATTTTTTGATTTTTATGGAACATCAGAATTGAGTTTTGTCTCCTATTTATCTTCAGATGACTTTTTGCAAAAGCCTACTTCTGTCGGAAAGCCTTTTCCTTCTATTCAGGTTGAAGTCAGGAGGGCAGATCAAACCGTTTGCAAGCCAAATGAAATAGGGAGAATTTATGTGAAAAGCCCAGTGTCTTTTTCAGGCTATTTACAAGATGAAAAGCCGCCCGAAGAGTGGCTGACCGTATATGACATGGGGTGGCTCGACGAGGATGGTTACTTGTATATGAGCGGCCGCGAGAATGGCATGATTGTCTATGGGGGACTGAATATTTTTCCAGAGGAAATTGAGCGTGTGCTGAATGAACAGCCAGAGGTGAATCGGTCAATCGTGATTGGACTTCCTGATCCATATTGGGGCGAAATCCCTGTTGCCATTATTGAGAATGTACAGCAAACAAAAACCATTCGGCAAGCGGTAAAAGAAACATTAGCGGCATACAAAGTACCAAAAAAATGGCTCGTCACGGACAAAATGATCGAAACATCAGGAGGGAAAATCGCTCGTGCCAGTATGAAAAAATGGGCGGAGGAACAATTATCATGCAAGCCGTGATTGTACAAGCGAAGCGGACGCCCTTCGGTGAGAAAAATGGAATGTTGAAGGATTACCGGCCAGAGCATCTAGCTGCGCCCTTGATCCAGCATTTTTCAAACGTGACCAAGCCAGATGACATCATTTTAGGCAATGTCGTCGGGGGTGGTGGCAACATTGCCCGTCTGTCCTCGTTAGAAGCAGGGCTTTCATTACATACTCCGGGTATGACCATTGATAGGCAGTGTGCTTCCGGTCTTGAAGCCATTAGAACGGCGTGCATCATGATTCAGTCGGGGGAGGGATCAATGTATATCGCTGGTGGAACGGAAAGCATTTCTCGGTCACCAATGAAAGAAAGGGCCCGCTTTTCTCCAGAGTGGATAGGGGACCCTCATATGGGGGAAGCGGCAGAGCTGACGGCGTCGAGATTTTCAGTTGCGAGACAAGAGCAAGATGACTATGCACTTTTAAGCTGGGAACGAAGTATAACCGCATTCAAGCAAGGAACGTATTCAGAAGAAATTGTTCCGATTAGTGGGATGAGTACAGATGAAGCGGCAGCTAAAATAAGACCGATTGCAAGCTTGATAAAGCGGGCAAAACCTGTCTTTTTACCAGGCAAAGGTACTGTGACTGTGACCAATAGCTGTAAAGAAGCAGATGGTGCAGCTGCCGTCGTTGTGATGGAAAGAGCGGAAGCGGAGGCAAAAGGCTTCAGCCCTATGCTGCGGTATATCGGGAGTGCCGTGACCGCTATGGACCCGCATTATCCTGCTGCTTCACCAATTGATGCAATCAAGAAACTTTTACATAAAGAACAGGTGAAGATAGAAGATGTTGCACTTTTTGAAATCAATGAAGCGTTTGCGCTCAAAGTAGTACTCATTGCCCGGACACTAGGTATTCCTTATGACCGTATCAATAAAAGAGGCGGTGCGCTTTGTCTTGGGCATCCATATAGCGCCTCGGGAGCTGCTATGATGGTGAGACTGTTTTACGAAGCCCGCGCCTTACCGAATGGAAGTTATGTCATGGCTGCAATTGGCAGTGGAGGCGGTGTCGGTTTAGCCGCACTATGGCAAGTTCTGTCATGACATGCATGAGCAAGTAATTGCCGAACTCCGTCGAATCATGTACTATAAAAGCTAGATGTGAGGAGGGCCATGCATGTTTTCAGAACAAAAGAAACGACCATTTTTTAAACGGAAAATGGGGATCGTCCTGTTATCTGTACTTGCTGTGATCATCATTGCAGCATTATCAGGTTTTTTATATGTAAAATCAGCACTCGGGCCGGTCGATCAAAAAAGCAAACAAACCATTAATATTCATATTCCAAATGGGACATCTGTCAGTGGAATTGCGAGCATTTTAAAAGAAAAAGAGCTGATTTCAAATGACACGATTTTCACTTACTATGCAAAGTACAAAAAAGCGTCAGGCTTTAAAGCGGGCTATTTTCATCTCAAACAAACAATGGATGCGGATCAGCTAATTCAAAAGCTGACATCTGGCGGGACAGACTACGCATTTCAGCTTGTGATACCTGAAGGGAAACAGTTGTCTGATATTGCAGCTATTATCGCAAACCAGACGAATTTTTCAGCGAAGGAAGTTGAAGCGAAGCTGGATGATCCAGCCTTTATTAAAAAATTAATGAAAAAATACCCGAAAACGGTGACATCACAAGTGAACGGGAAACAGGTCAAGCATCCGTTAGAGGGATATTTATTCCCGGCGACGTATCCGTTTTATCGTGAGGATGAATCACTTGAAACCATCATTGACACGATGATTAAACAAACAGATCAATATGTGAAAACGTATGAAAAGGACATGAAAAAGAGAAAGATGTCCATCCATGATGTCCTAACGATGGCATCCCTGATAGAAATGGAAGCAACCGAAAAAACAGACCGGTCAAAAATCTCAAGTGTGTTTTATAACCGGTTGAAAAAGGACATGCCGCTTCAAACAGATCCAACCGTTCTTTATGCGCTTGGCGAGCATAAGTCCCGTGTTTATTACAAAGATTTAAAAGTGAAATCACCTTATAATACGTATACAAACAAAGGGCTGCCGCCTGGACCTATTGCCAATGCTGGAGAATCTTCTTGGAAAGCAGCACTCCATCCAGAGAAAACAGATTTTGTTTACTTCCTAGCAAAGAAAAATGGCGAAGTCGTCTTTACGAAAACGTTAAATGAGCACAACAAAGCGAAAGCGAAATACATCACAGGCAGCAACTAGCGCTCATGTGAAAGGAAAAAGACTGTAGACAATGGTGAAATTGCCTGCAGTTTTTTTCGTTGTTATATCCATTTTATAGGTTCGCAATTACCACATCTTTGTGGTAAAATATATCGGGTTGTTTTTACTTAGATGAACGAAAGATTGACGAGAAAGAGAGCTGCAATAGGCAGGACTCTTCTTTTTCAGGTCATGAAGGAGCTAGACATATAATGACAATCGAAGATGATCAAATAAATGATTATATTGAAGATTTAATTGAGCCGAGTCCTGATGCCATCGCTCAATTAGAGGAGTATGCGAAAGAGCATCATGTGCCAATCATGGAAAAGGTGAGCATTGAACTGTTATTGCAGCTGCTTTCTTTGAAAAAACCGAAGAAGATTCTTGAGGTTGGGACAGCGATTGGCTATTCAGCGATTCGAATGGCTGAAGCTCTGCCAGATGCTGAAATCTATACGATTGAGCGAAATGCAAAACGTTATGAGGAAGCGACACGGAATATTGAAGAATTACATTTCAAAGATAGAATTCACGTGTTTTTTGGCGATGCGATCGAATCAGCTAAAACGGTTCAGACGATGGCGCCCTATGATGTGATCTTCATTGATGCGGCAAAAGGTCAGTATCAACGCTTTTTTGAGCTGTTTGAACCGATGCTGTCCGATGACGGAATGATTATTACAGACAACGTATTATTTAAAGGCTTAGTTGCGACAAATTATGAAGAAGAAATTGAAGATAAACGAAAAAAACAATTAATAGGCAAAATTGATCGATACAATCAATGGCTGATGTCAAATCCTGACTACCAAACGTGTATCATTCCAGTTGGAGATGGGATCGCCATTAGTACAAAAAGAGGTGACCAATCATGAAAAAACCAGAATTGCTTGTGACGCCAAGCAAGGTGTCGGATGTACTGCCGCTCATTGAAGCGGGTGCTGACGCATTTTTAATAGGTGAACAAACATATGGAATCCGTCTTGCAGGTGAGTTTTCAAGAGAAGATGTGAAACAAACGGTTCAACTCGCACATGCACATCACAAAAAAGTATATGTCGCCATGAATGCGATTTTTCATAATGACCGTGTGGCACTGCTTGGAGATTATTTAACCTTTCTCGATGGGTTAAACGTGGATGGTGTCGTTTTTGGAGATCCGGCAGTGATCATGGCCGCAAAAGAAACAGGTGTCAACTTGAATTTGCACTGGAGTACAGAAACAACTGGGACAAACTATTACACTTGTAACTACTGGGGCAGAAAAGGCGCAACACGTGCTGTTCTTGCCAAAGAACTCAATATGGATAGTGTGATTGATATCAAAGAAAACGCTGAAGTGGAGATTGAAATTCAAGTCCACGGCATGACTTGTATGTTTCAATCGAAACGGACACTTGTTGGCAACTATTTTGAATATCAAGGCAAACAAATGGACGTGGAAGGAAGAAATATGGAAGAAGGTCTATTCCTTCACGACCAGGAGCGTCAAAACAAATATCCTATTTTTGAGGATGAAAATGGCACACACATTATGAGTCCAAATGATGTATGTATGATTGATGAATTAGAAGAATTTGTCGACGCAGGCATTGACTCATTTAAAATTGACGGAATTTTAAAGTCACTTTCTTATATGACAGAGGTGACATCCCTCTATCGAAAAGCCATTGATTTACTAGTGACTGATAAGGAAGCCTATGAAGATCAGAAAGATGAATGGGTGGAGCGTATTGAAGATATCCAGCCTGTCAACCGCTCAATCGATACAGGATTCTTCTTTAAAGAAACGGTTTATTAAGATAAAAGGAGGCAGAGGAAATGGCACTTTTAAAAGATGGAATTTCTGAAGTGATCGATGGAAAACGTGTCATTACAAAAAAACCAGAACTGCTAGCGCCAGCAGGTAACTTAGAAAAACTAAAAATTGCTGTGCATTATGGAGCAGACGCTGTTTTTATTGGTGGGAAAGAATTTGGACTTCGTTCAAATGCAGATAACTTTTCAATTGAAGAAATGGCAGAAGGTGTTGCATTTGCGAACAAATACGGTGCTCGCATTTATGTGACAACGAATATTTTCGCCCACAACGAAAACATGGACGGGCTGGAAGAATATCTTCAAGGGATTGAAGGAGCGGGTGTAGCGGGAATTATTGTGGCTGATCCACTCATCATCGAAACATGCAAACGAGTAGCTCCAAAACTTGAAGTTCACTTGAGCACACAGCAATCTCTTTCAAATTGGAAAGCTGTGCAGTTTTGGAAGGAAGAAGGGCTTGAGCGTGTGGTCCTTGCACGTGAAACAAGCGCTCTAGAGATTAAAGAAATGAAAGAAAAAGTGGATATTGAAATCGAAACGTTCATTCACGGTGCGATGTGTATTGCTTATTCTGGCCGCTGCGTGCTCAGTAACCATATGACAGCGAGAGATTCAAACCGCGGAGGCTGCTGCCAATCTTGCCGCTGGGATTATGACCTTTATAAACTAGAAGGCTCTGAGGAAGCGCCTTTATTCGGTGAAGAAGATGCACCATTTGCGATGAGTCCAAAAGATTTAAAACTCATCGAATCCATACCGCAAATGATCGAAATGGGAATTGACAGCTTAAAGATTGAAGGACGAATGAAGTCCATTCATTATGTAGCAACAGTTGTCAGTGTCTATCGTAAAGTCATTGATGCTTACTGTGCGGATCCAGACAATTTCGTCATTCAACAAGAATGGCTCGATGAATTAGACAAATGTGCCAATCGTGACACGGCTCCTGCCTTTTTTGAAGGTGTACCAGGAACGGATGAACAAATGTTTGGCATTCATGGAAAGAAAACGACCTTTGATTTCGTCGGTCTTGTACTTCATTATGATGAACAAGAACAAATTGTCACATTACAGCAGCGTAATTTCTTTAAAGCTGGCGACGCAGTTGAATTTTTCGGTCCAGAAATCGAAAATTTCACATGTAAGATTGAGACGATTTGGGACGAAAAAGGGAACGAAATCGATGCCGCTCGTCATCCACTGCAAATTGTGAAATTTAAGCTTGATCAAAAAGTATACCCTAGCAACATGATGAGAAAGGGGAAATAACCGGCACATGGGGAAAAAACCAGTGGTGATTGGAATCGCTGGCGGCTCGGGTTCAGGTAAAACGAGCGTCACCAATTCCATTTACGAAAAATTTAAAGGACATTCAATCCTCATGCTTCAGCAAGATTTATATTATAAAAATCAAAGTCATATGCCATTTGAAGAGCGCCTGCTGACCAATTATGATCATCCGCTTGCATTTGACAATGACCTGATGATTGAGCATGTAGAAGCGCTGCTAAAGTACGAGTCCATTGAAAAACCGATTTATGATTTTAAACTAAACACACGTTCAGAAGAGACGGTACATGTTGAACCCAAAGATGTCATCATCGTTGAAGGAATCTTTGCTCTTGAAAACGAACGTCTAAGAAACTTAATGGATATTAAACTGTATGTGGATACTGATGCAGATCTTCGGATCATTCGCCGTATTTTACGTGATACGAAAGAAAGAGGCAGATCGATTGATTCCGTGATTGAACAATATGTATCTGTCGTCAGACCGATGCACAATCAATTCATTGAACCGTCAAAACGATACGCGGATATCATCATCCCAGAAGGCGGTCAAAATCATGTGGCCATTGATCTCATGGTGACAAAAATTCAAACGATTCTTCAAAACCGCGGAGAGTAAATGGTGGAGAAGAACAAAGACCTTTACGACGTAAAGGTCTTTTCAACATCATGCTCTTGTAGTCAATACTTT
Organism: Bacillus sp. 22483; assembly: GCF_052044605.1. Classification (NCBI taxonomy): domain Bacteria; kingdom Bacillati; phylum Bacillota; class Bacilli; order Caryophanales; family Bacillaceae; genus Bacillus; species Bacillus sp. 22483. Next base: position 161,212 of record NZ_JBQENU010000001.1, read on the forward strand.
AGTAATGGCTAGTCCGAAATCATCGGTGAGCATTGTAAGAAACAGCCCTCTGAATAAAAGATTTGATATGATAGGAAAACAATGCTGCGAAATGAAGACAGGAAAATCACGATGGGATGCTGAAAGTTTCAGTTATTCCTGCTTTGTAAAAGTATATTAAAAAAACGACAAACAAATCATCACAAATTTTCAAACAATTCTTGATCAAAATGCAATTTTGTAATAATATAGCATAGACATATCGTACACTGACCATATTATGTATTGGAAGATGGAGAATGGATAAGCTATTCTTCTACATATGATCGAAATGGCCGAACGAGGTACAGGAGCTTCCTGTGCCTTTCCACAGTTTGTGCGATGAAGATAATACATCATCATGAGACCGCTGCTGTTCCTGCCTAATAAAAAGGCATAATAGTTGCATCTAAAAGGGACGCCATGTAAGATGGACTTTTACGAATATGGGACAGAAGGAATGAGGGCCGGAATATGTCCTCATTCTTGTATATTTCAGTCGTCACTCACATGCAGAAAGCTTGTATGATGAGGATTAATAGAAGGAGTGAATGATTCATGGCACAAGAGAAAGTATTTCCAATGACAGAAGAAGGAAAGCGCAAATTAGAAGAAGAGCTTGAATATTTGAAAACGGTTAAACGTAAAGAGGTTGTAGAGCGTATTAAAATCGCTAGAAGTTTTGGAGACCTCTCTGAAAACTCGGAATATGATTCTGCTAAAGAAGAGCAAGCGTTTGTAGAAGGTCGTATTACAACGCTTGATAATATGATTCGTAATGCCAAAATTATTGAAGATGAAGGTAACTCAAATATTGTTTCACTCGGTAAAACGGTGACATTCGTTGAATTACCAGACGGTGAAGAAGAGTCTTATACGATTGTAGGAAGTGCAGAAGCTGATCCGTTTGAAGGCAAAATTTCAAACGATTCACCAATTGCAAAAAGCCTTTTAGGCAAACAAGTAGACGACAAAGTCACGGTTCAAACACCTGGCGGAGAAATGTTCGTCCAAATTGTAAAAATTTCATAATTACGTTTATACGATAAACACCTCGTCCACAATAGGGACGAGGTGTTTTTATGCTGAAAACAAGAAGAATCCAATGGACAGGTGTCATTATTTTTATCTTATTGCTCGGTCTCCTATTTAGACTAGCGGAAATTCAGTTGTTTTTCACGGAATCTTTTTCAAAGCTTGATATTAATTTGATCCAAGAAAGTGTCAGGCAGCGGACAGAAGAAGTAGTCATTTCAGACGGACGCGGCGAATTTTTAGATCGGAACGGCGAGGCACTTCTCACAAAAGAAGAGCCTGCAGTCATCATATTTCCTTTCCTGCAATATGACCTGCCTCACTTAAAACAAACCGCTTCTATACTTGAGATGGAAGAAGATGAATTGAAGAGCCAGCTGACAGAAACGAAGAAACCACTCATTTTAAAAGATGATATCACGAAAAAAAAGCTGAAAGACATCAATGATATGAAATATTCAGGTGTTTACGGCGTATATATGAAAGAGAAGGACAAAAAAAGACTTGCCCTCCACACATTAGGTTTCACAAGCGAGAATCCAGAACTCTTGAGAAAACGTTATCCGGACAAAAAAGAGCTTTCGATTCGCACTGAGATCGGTACATTCGGTTTGGAAAGTACATTTGACGAATTTCTATTACCAGAGCAAGACACAAAATTGTTATATCATGTGGACGGAAGGGGAAACCCTTTGTTTGGGATGGACGTCAAATATACAGCAGAAGCTCATTCGTTTTATCCGCTGCAAGTGCAGACAACTATGGACGAAGACATGCAGAGGAAAATGGAGAATGTTCTCAAAGCGCAAGGTGTTGAAAAAGGCGGAGCGGTTCTGCTCGACATTCAAAATAGCAGTGTGCTGGCGATGGCGAGTGTTCCAAATGTGACCAGCAAAAACCGGCATGAGGCAAGAAATTACATGCTGACCGCAATGGCTCCCGGTTCTGTATTTAAAACGGTCGTACTTGCCGCAGCGATTGAAAAAAACTTGAACCAGCCACAAACGATGTATGATTGTCGAAAGAATTTATATGGAGAGCCAGAAGGAAAGCAGGAAGTACTGAATTTGTCTGAAAGCTTTGCGCAAAGCTGTAATTATACATTTGCGACACTCGCTGAGCAGCTCATCCAAACAGATGATCAAATCATTGAAAAGACAGCTTCAAAGCTTGGGCTTGTGGATCGAGCCGGTTGGGAAGGGGATGTATACCATAAGCAACAATTCAAACAGTTTGATCGTGAAGAAACAGGCAGTGTGTGGGGAGATAAAAGAGACAAGCATGTCAAAAAAGCCATTGCGCAAACGGCGATTGGTCAAAAAAATGTCAAAACAACCCCCTTACAAATTGCCAATATGATGGCAACGATTGCAAGGGGCGGAGAACGAAAAGAAGTGAGGATTGCAGATAAAGTGATGTATCAAAACGGAACAACGATGCTATCCTTTCAAAACAAACGACCTGATGGTGACAGTATTGACCGCTATACAGCTCAAACCTTGCAAAAGTACTTAAGGCAGGTGGTGACCTCTGACAAAGGAACAGGAAGAAGATTTCAAGACCTGCCGTTCCATATAGCAGGGAAATCAGGCACTGCCCAAACCGGCAGCAAAGATAAACAGGGGAATCCACTTTATCACAAGTGGTTTGCCGGATACTTTCCGGCAGAAAAACCAAAATACGCTCTGGTTGTTGTTCACCTTGATGAGGAAAGTGGCCGGGCTAAGACAAATGAAGCGTTTTATGATATTGTAAAAAAGGTCAATGAAATTGAAAAGAAACAGACATAGAACATCCCTTCATGTCATGTTAGAATAGTAACGACTTAGGGAACAGAGGCAAAGGAGTGCAGAGATTTTGAGTAGAAATTCTCGATTTGAACATCGTGATAAGCGCAGAAAGGCGAATATGGTGCTTAACATATTAATTGGTATCGTTGTGGTGCTTATTTTGGTTGTCGCATCGAGTTTGTTAATTTTTAATAGACCACCGAAAGATGTAGCCAACGAACCATCAAAAACAGCACCTGCATCGAGTGAAAATAAACAAAACTCAGAAGAAGATGTGAAAGATCAAAAGAAAGACACATCCGATGATGCGGATGCAAAAAAAGACGATTCATCTGACAAAAAAGACGATACAAAGAAAACAGATGAAGAAGAAGAGCCAAACAAAGATGCGTTAAAAGACGCCACAGAAACAGATGGCGGTAAAACAAGTGACGTAGATAAAACATATGAAAACGATAACTGGGAGCCTGTAGGAACAGAGCAATCGGGATCACATACAGCAACCTATGATGCTAACTCAAAAGACTGGAAAGAAATGATCAAAGCCATGTCCTATGCGACAGGAATCTCAGAAGACCAAATGACTGTTATTTGGTTAGGAAATAACGGAGGACCTCAAGATGCAAAAGGAACCATCCGTGATAAATCAACAGGTGAACGCTACCGTGTAGAAATTACGTGGGTGGATGAAAAAGGCTGGAAACCTGTGAAGGTTGAAAAATTAAAATAAAATAAAAAAGATGCATGCAAAAAGGCTAAAATGAACTTCATTTTAGCCTTTTTCTTCTTTTCAGCGTGATAGAAAACCTTTGCAGTCTAGAAAGGACTAGCACCGGCGCATAGACCTGACTGCCTACACGCTGATCTTTTTTTATGAGATATTCGCTTTAAAATGAACAACTGCTGTATACAAAATCTTATCATCAATGACAGTTGTTTGATGACTTACAGAATGAACAGTCAGCAAGATCGCCTGATTATGTTCAATTTGTTTTTGGATCTTTTGTTCAAGTTCTTTTAAAGACGTTGCTTCAAAAAATTCAATTTTGTCCTTTAAAAAATCCAGTTGAAAATCCATTTCATTCATCCCTCCATGCTCTAGATTCATCATAATCTCTCCCATTCAAAAGGGCAAATATTTTTCTACCCCGCCCAGTATTTTTTAGTAGGAAAGAATCAGAAGATGTGGTAGGATAGGAACTGTTCGACGGAATAAAACATACTATACGGATAGGAATAAATAGATAAAGTGGAGGGAAAGAAAAATGGGACGTGAGTTTCTTTCTTTATTTGATCATTGGGCTGAATCTTATGATGACACGGTAAGTGGTCATGACGAGCAGTATAAAGAAGTGTTTCGCCGGTATCCGGCCATTCTAAAAGAGATTACTCGCCGTGCAGGTCAACATGTCATTGAGTTTGGAAGCGGCACAGGAAACCTAACGGCGGCACTGCTTCAAGCAGATAAGAAAGTGTTTGGCATTGAACCTTCAGAGGCCATGAAGAAAGCGGCTCTTCAAAAAGGAATACCAGATGTATTTCATGACGGGGATTTTTTATCGTTTCCATCTCCACCTTTTGAGCCAGATACGATCGTCAGTTCATATGCTTTCCATCATTTAACGGACGACGAAAAAAAACAAGCCATCCACACCTATGGCAACATCCTTCCCTCAGGTGGTAAAATAGTCTTTGCTGATACAATGTTTCAAAATCAAGCAGCACATCAAGCTGAAACGAACAAAGCGAAAGCCGCTGGATTCGATCAGCTTGCAGAGGATTTAGAAACGGAATATTATCCATCCATAGGTGTGTTAAAGCAAATCTTTGAAGAAGAAGGTTTTAGCACATCTTTTCATCAAATGAATGATTTTGTGTGGATCGTAGAAGCGAAGAAAAGGGAATGAAAGGATGTTTTTGATTTGAAAATCGCAGTGATAGGTGCAATGGAAGAAGAAGTGACGATTTTAAGAGACCAACTAAAGAATGCCACACAAGAAAACATCGCTGGGTGTGAATTTACAACAGGTGTTTATGAAGATAAAGAAGTGATTTTATTAAAATCAGGGATTGGAAAAGTGAATGCAGCGGTCAGCACAACACTTCTGCTTGACCGCTTTCAGCCAGATTATGTGATCAATACAGGATCAGCTGGCGGTTTCCATCACTCATTAAATGTAGGTGATATTGTCATCTCTACTGATGTTAGACATCATGATGTGGACGTGACGATCTTTAATTACGAATATGGACAAGTGCCAGGATTACCAGCTGCTTTCATCGCAGATGATCAGCTTGTGAAGCTGGCAGAGGAATCTGCTTCAGAAATCGATCATATTCAAGTGGCAAAAGGAACGATTGCAACAGGAGATTCATTTATGGATGATCCTGGTCGTGTCGCGTTTGTGAGAGAGAAATTCCCAGAGCTGTATGCAGTGGAAATGGAGGCAGCTGCAGTTGCGCAAGTTTGCCATCTATTTGAAACGCCATTTGTGGTCGTTCGAGCGTTGTCAGATATTGCTGGGAAAGAATCCAATATCTCTTTTGATCAATTTCTAGAGCAAGCAGCGATTCACTCAACAGACCTTGTCCTGCGTATGATAAAGCAAACACAATAAAAGAAGGGGTTTCCCCCTTCTTTTCCATACAAAGGAAGGGATTTATATGGCTGTCATACATGATATTACGGAATTAATTGGCCACACACCGCTTTTAAAACTGTCAGGGATGGGTGTGCCGGCAGGTGTTGATGTTTATGCAAAACTTGAAATGATGAACCCAGGCGGAAGTATTAAGGATCGCTTAGGCGATATGCTGATTAAAGAAGCGCTGGCATCGGGCAAACTGCGCCCAGGCGGAACCATTATTGAAGCAACTGCAGGAAACACAGGCATCGGGCTTGCGCTAAGTGCAAGAAAACATCAATTGCATCCGATCTTCTGTGTACCAGAACATTTTAGTCAAGAGAAACAACAGCTCATGAAGGCGCTTGGTGCAGAGATTATTCATACACCAAGAAAAGATGGGATGAAGGGTGCGATTGATCGAGCCCTTGAACTAGAGGCAAGCCTTGACAATGCTTATTGCGTCTTGCAATTTAAAAACCAAGTAAATCCATTGACTTACTACAAAACACTCGGGCCAGAAATATGGTCTGACCTCCAGGGGAACATAGACGTGTTTGTAGCAGGAGCGGGCTCTGGCGGAACGTTTCAAGGCTGTGCTGCCTATTTAAAAGAGCAAAAAGAAGCGCTAAAAACAGTGATCGTGGAACCAGAAGGATCTATTTTAAATGGCGGAAAGCCGGGACCGCATAGAACGGAAGGAATTGGCCTTGAATTTATTCCAGATTATATGGAATCGACTTTATTTGACGAGATTTATACCGTCAGTGACGATGATGCTTTCCGAATGGTGAAAGAAGCAGCTGAAAAGGAAGGTGTTCTGCTCGGAAGCTCGTCTGGAGCCGCTCTATTTGCCGCTTTAGAGGAAGCGAAAAAGGCATCACCTGGGACAGTGATCGTGACCATTTTTCCTGATAGCAGTGAACGTTATTTAAGTAAAGGTATTTATGAGGGAGGAAAATAAAATGAAGCCAAAAACAATGATGATTCATAGTGGAATCACTGGGGATGAAAAAACAGGAGCCGTGTCTGTTCCCATTTACCAAGTCAGCACCTATAAGCAGCCTAAAGCAGGCGAGCACACTGGATATGAATATTCCAGAACTGCGAATCCAACAAGAACAGCACTGGAAACAGTCATTCGTGATCTTGAAGGTGGGGCAAACGGCTATGCATTCGGTTCAGGGATGGCTGCAATTACAGCCGTGATGATGCTGTTTAACAGCGGAGATCATATCGTACTGACTGATGACGTGTACGGCGGCACCTATCGTGTGATGACAAAGGTGCTCAACCGGATTGGCATTAAAGCCACATTTGTAGACACAAGTGATCCTGAAGCGGTGAAAAAAGCAATTTTACCAGAAACAAAAGCCGTCTATATTGAATCACCAACCAATCCATTGCTGAAAATGACCGATCTACAAGCCATAAGCCGGATCACAAAAGAAGCTGGCATCTTGATGATTGTCGATAATACGTTTTTTACCCCATATTTTCAAAAGCCGATTTCATATGGGGCTGACATTGTCTTGCACAGTGCCACAAAATATTTAGGCGGCCATAGTGATGTGGTGGGCGGACTTGTCGTGACAGCTACTGAAGAGCTTGGTGAAGAACTGCACTTTGTTCAAAATTCTACAGGCGGTATTCTTGGACCGCAAGATGCGTGGCTTCTAATGCGAGGGATGAAAACTCTCGGACTAAGAATGGAAGCACATCAACAAAACGCGCAGAAAATAGCTGAGTTTTTAGAACAGCATCCTGCGATTACACGTGTCTATTACCCAGGTTTAAGCGCTCACCCAGGTCATGAGCTTGCAAAAACTCAAGCAACAGGCTTTGGCGGTATGATTTCTTTTGATATTGGAAAAGAAGAAAATGTCGACGTGTTTTTAAGCCAATTGAAATTGTTTACAATCGCAGAAAGCCTAGGGGCGGTTGAAAGTTTAATCTCTGTTCCTGCTCGCATGACCCATGCATCGATTCCAAAAGAGCGCAGAGAAGAGCTTGGCATCACAGATGGTTTAATCCGTATTTCTGTCGGTATTGAGGATATTGATGACTTATTACATGATATTGAACAAGGGCTCGACGCAGTAACGAATGGATAGATTTACATGCCCCTCGCTTTCTCTCACTATGGTAAGCTATCAATAGACATTGATAACGGGAAGGTGAAACAAGTGAAGAAAAAGTGGGATGGTTTAGTGACAGATTACAAGCAATACGCTTTTATTTTGCTTGCTGTCAGCACCTTTTTATATATTGGTACGATTTTACCGAATCAGCACATAGAAGCATCACCAAAAATGCTGATGATGGCAGTTGATTGTGTTTTCTTATTAGCCGCTTTTCTTTGCGTGAAACGTGCGATCTTTTTTCAAAAAAAGCTACAAGAACTAGATGAAGATTAAGCAAAAAGTCTCCTCATATGATGAGGAGACTTTTTTAAATTGCACTGGATAATCGGACAAGAATCACTGTGGAAATTTAGTCAAACACACAAAAATCATCTAATTTACTAAAAACAGGTTTACAAAATGGTGCTTGCTGGATATACTTACAAAGTAATTAAAAACGTAAAGGAGGCTGAAGAATATGTTATTCGTATCTACTTTTGATCAATTCAACAACCAATTTCATCATGTCATCAGCCTGTGGAAGAGCTCGTGTCCTTCCTTTACCTTTTACGGTTCACGCTACAAAACTGTTTAAGTAAACGAGGATTTCACGTATCATCCATCGCAGGTTAGAAGACACTGTCTTTTGATCTGCATTTTTGTGTGCCCGCAGGTCAACTGATAAAGAAGATCTGCGGGCTATTTCGCGTGCTGCGAACTGAAGGGAGGTGAGCGTATATGACAATCCATTTATTTTTTATTACTTTGACGATCCAACGTAAATACAAAGACATTGAAACGGTTCTTTATGAACAACAAGTCGAAACATTTTATGAAGAAATGAAGCAGAAACAACTAAAGTACATGAACTAAAAAGGACAATAAAAAGATGAAAAGGAGGAGATTGACATGTTTATGATGCTTGCAATGCTTGATTGTTATACAAGGGAGAAGGACCAGGTTTAGACACGCTCCACATTGATCACCTGCACATATGATAACCGTAAAAGGAGATTGTGAGGTGATCAATGAATGTCGATGTCACCATATATGAGGTTTCCGTCAGTGGGGCACGGGTATGCGTCTATTCCGCATTCTTTAAAGCACGGGTACGGCAATCCATACAGAATGCAAAGAGAGCAAGAAGAAATGCTCAGACGCTATATGTACAATTATCCAACCTATTGGTATTAAAGAAAAGGAGCAGGAAACGTCATCGTTTCCTGCTCCTTTTACATTAGCAAATCCAGCTTGCACCGATGATGATTAACAAAATGAACAGTACAACAAGCAATGCGAATCCGCCTGCAAAACCGCCACCGTAGCCACCGCAGTAGCCTCCAGAATAACCGCCAAAGCCCATAATCTAGCACCACCTTTATCTAATCAAGATACATTCATAAAATATGCAGCTCATGCGGAAAACGAAATCAATCTGAACACAATTAATGAAAATGCCTATTTGTTTAAATATTTTTCATGACGTGCGAAACATTTTCAGAAAAGGTGCCGTCTAATAAAAGACAAAGGAATTAGGACTAGGTCTTAACTTTTGTTAGGCGAGAGCCGATATGAAAAGTAAGAAAATTCGTAAATAGTTTTATTTACTGGTGCAAAGCAGGTGTTGACATTGATTCAAAGCTGGATTGGAAAACAAATGAGGGAACCAAAGGGCTTGTTCTCAAAATGGGTAGCTCGCTATATGGAAAAAAATCATCATAATATCAATCAATGGACGATTCAACTCTTAAATATACAAGAAAACGACCGGATTTTAGAAATTGGTACTGGAAGAGGTATGACATTATCTAAAGTAGCAGAAAAACTTGATCGAGGAAAAGTATATGGAATCGATGCTTCGCGTCATATGGTAAAATACGCGAAAAGAAAACATAAGAGGCTTGTCGAGCAGGAAAAAGCCGTTATCACACTTGGAAAAGCTGAGCAATTACCTTTTGAAGACAGATCATTCAATAAATTGTTCACAGTGCAGACCATCTATTACTTGCCAGATATAGAACAAGTCATGAAAGAGGTATATCGCGTTCTTCAAGTGGATGGAGAAGTATTCTTATCTTTTCAAAAGCAGGAACTGATGAAGGAACAAAAACGCTCACAGTCTCTTTCAACGTACAGTGAAGAAGACATCAGCTGTCTTTTTTCAGCGTATCACTTTAGAGACGTCTCTGTTTACCATTATGATACATACATCTGTATCAAAGCCTTAAAATAATGATGAAAATATTTCCCAGGTAATGAACAAGCAATTAAAAAAGGCTCTTCGTCAGAAGGGCCTTTTTTGCATGTGGGAATTGATCATTCATCAATAAAAAAGACACTTCACAAGAAGAGTCTTTTGCATTCATTTCATATGTAGGGGCCAGCCAGGTGTGTAAGGAATGATAGTATATATAAGGAATTTGTTTGTCGATTAAGGATACCTGTCTGGCTTATTCCTTATATCGACAATGTTCTGCAAATGTTTAGCTTTTTTTTCAATATTTTCTTTTTTATTTGACTGGAAAATACATTTTTCTCTCCTAGATAGACATTTGTCACTTATTTTTTGAGTCAATGTGTGGTTAAAAGAAGGGAAAAGCCCGAGAAAGAGAGAATTTTGGAGAGACTTCATTTTTAAACAAAAAGGGAGGAATGAAAACATGTCGGGAAACAAAGGTGTCGTTTACAAAGGAGCAGGAAATGTAGCAGTTGAGGATATTGGATACCCTGATTTGGTTTTAAGAGATGGCCCTGGTGTACCTAAAGCCAATGTTGGACGTAAGTGTGAGCATGGCGTCATTTTAAAAGTGGTGACAACAAACATTTGCGGGAGCGACCAGCACATGGTAAGAGGGCGTACAACTGCGCCTGAAGGACTTGTCCTTGGTCATGAAATTACTGGTGAAGTCGTTGAAGTTGGACGAGATGTAGAGTTTATCCAAAAGGGTGATCTCGTATCAGTTCCATTTAATATTGCCTGTGGTCGCTGCGTCATGTGTAAAGAACAAAAAACCCATGTGTGTTTAAATGTGAACCCCGATCGACCTGGCTCAGCTTATGGATATGTAGATATGGGCGGATGGGTTGGCGGCCAATCGGAGTACGTCATGGTGCCATATGCTGATTTCCAGCTACTCAAATTTCCGGACAAAGATCAGGCGATGGAAAAAATACTTGATTTGACGATGCTTTCTGATATTTTCCCGACAGGTTTTCATGGTGCTTATACGGCTGGCGTAAAGCCGGGCTCTACCGTCTATATTGCTGGTGCAGGGCCAGTAGGTCTTGCAGCAGCGCATTCCGCTCAGCTCCTTGGCGCATCTGCTGTCATCGTCGGTGATCTTAATGAACAAAGGCTCGAGCAGGCGAGAAGCTTTGGCTGCGAAACGATTAATTTACGAAAACATGATCGAATCGGTGAACAAATGACAAACATCCTTGGAGAGCCAGAAGTCGACTGTGCGGTCGATTGTGTCGGTTTTGAAGCTTCAGGTCATGGAGATCAAGGAGAAGCACCAGCCACCGTTTTAAATACAATTATGGATATTACCAAAGTTGGCGGTAAACTTGGAATTCCAGGACTTTACGTCACAGAAGATCCAGGTGCTGTGGATGAAGATGCAAAAGTTGGATCTCTGAAAGTGCGAATTGGACTTGGCTGGGCCAAAGCCCATACCTTTGTGACAGGCCAAACCCCTGTCATGCAATATCACCGCAGCTTGATGAAATCTATTTTAAGCGGAAGAGCACAAATCGCCAAAGCCGTTAATGCAACCGTCATTTCCCTAGATCAAGCCCCTAAAGGATATAGCGATTTTGATTCGGGTGTGGCGAAGAAATTTGTGATTGACCCGCATGGGATGCTTTCTAAATAATGATCCATCGAAAAAACTTACAGGATTTTTCCTGTAAGTTTTTTTGTTTATAAATATAAAAAGACCTATACTGTTCTTCTACATTTCATAACGTGGTAAAATGAGTAAATTGGAAAAAATGATCTTTAGTTGAAAGACATACCATAAAACAGTTGGCAATGATTGGATAGGATTATGATAGATAGGAAGAATAGAGGAGAGATTACAATTGCTAAAAGTACAGAACATCATCAAAAATTATGAGGGTAAACAAGTATTAAAAGGGGTTAGCTTCCACTTGAAACCTGGTGAATCATTTGGGCTTTTGGGTCCTAATGGTGCAGGGAAATCAACCTTAATCGGCATCATGACAGGACTTCTACCTGCAACGAGCGGGACTGTTACGATTGGAGGCATTGATCTACATAAAGAAACAAAGCATGCACAGCAATTGATTGGCATTGTTCCGCAAGAGATCGCTTTATATTTAGATTTGTCAGCAAAAGAAAATTTAACGTTTTGGGGGAAAATGTATGGACTTAAAGGAGAAGAATTAAAAAGGAGAGTACAAGAAATCCTTGAATTAATTGGTCTGGGCAATAGAGCGAATGATAAAGTGAAAGTATTCTCAGGAGGGATGAAAAGAAGAGTGAATATCGGATGTGCGATTTTGCATCGGCCAAAACTATTAATAATGGATGAGCCTACAGTGGGTATAGACCCGCAATCCAGAAATCATATATTAGAAACAGTTAAAACGTTAAATAGTGAAGGAATGACAATTATTTATACGAGTCATTACATGGAGGAAGTCGAATATCTATGTGAAAAAATAGCTATTATGGATCAAGGTTCTTTCATTAAGGTAGGTGATTTAAGTGAATTGGCTGAGCTTGTTGGAGAAAAAAGAGAAATCATTTTTACGATTAAATGTGAACAAGGACAAAAGGATATGGAGCGAGTGTGCCAATACATAAATGAATACCACCCACTGAATGACTTTGTGGTACAGGAAAATCAAATCACATTATTTGATGACGACCCTCAGCATTTACTAAGTCAACTTATTCAAGGTGTAACCACATTAAATGTTCAATTAATTTCAGCAGAAGTTGTAGAACCAAATTTAGAAAATGTATTCTTGTATTTAACAGGTAAGAAATTACGAGATTAGACCGAATAGAGGTGAGCATATGAGCATTTGGGTTGTACTGAAAGATCTATTATTGTTTTTTAGGGATAAGAAAAGCTTTTTTACACTTTTTTTTATGCCTATCATATTAATTGCTATATTAGGTGCAGCATTTGGAGATAACATGAAGAAAGATAGCGAAATTAGGATCAATTCATTTCGAGTAGGAATAACAGATCAGGATAAGTCCGCTACAAGTAAAATGTTTCTTTCAACTTTGTCTAAGAGTGAACTCAGTGACATATTTGAGGTGAAGGTCACCTCGAAAAATCAATTAGAGAAAGATTTAAATAGTAGAGACATTACAATGGGTATAATCATCAAGCCGAATTTTGAAAAAAGCCTATTAAATCACGATCATGTGCAATTGAATATTTTGAAAGGACCTAATTCAAACTTACAGGAAATGGTTCTAGAGAATGTGGTTGTGCAATTCTTTCAAAATTATCATATGAATCGTATTCTGGTGCCGTTGAATCAAGGTAAAGAAGTGGAGATCGTGTCTGATCAACTGAAAAAAGAACTAGTGAACGAAAGGAATATTCATATCAACAGCCAGCCGATTACATCCTTCCAATACTACGCAGGCGGGATGGGTGTGCTTTTTTTATTAATGACTGTTGTTTTCTTGGTTGGCAGTATGATAGAGGAAAAAGAAGAAGAAGTTTATAAAAGACTACTAGTATCAAAATTAAGCAATACTAGTTATATCATTGGAAAGTTATTGGGCATTATTTTAATGAGTATGATTCAACTTGCGGTCATTATTTTATTTACTAGCTTTGTCTTTAAGGTGAACTGGGGAGAGCCTTTTACTGTTGTTATGATCGGATGTAGTTTTATATTAAATGCTGCGGGTTTCGGGGTGCTGATTGGTTCTTTTATCAATAGAGAAAAAACGTTTAACAGTGTGGGGATTTTAGGAACTCAAGTGTTAGCTGCTTTAGGTGGGAGTATGGTGCCCTTATACTTATTCCCACAATGGGTGATTGATACCAGCTATTTTTTACCTAATTCTCTTGCACTTCAAATGTTTTTGAAAAGTATGGCAGGTGCTGATTTTAGTGAAATTCAAAGCGGATTATTACTTAGCTGTGGGATGGGAATGGCTTTCTTCATCATTGCTTTATTAAGAATGTCTTTTGAAAGGAAGCATCGTTATGCATAAAATATTAGCCATTATCACGTTAAAGTTAAAAGAAACATTAAAGTCCCCATTGACCCTCATTTTTTTATTTGTGATGCCAATTGTATTTAGTTTTATCTTTGGTAGTACCGCATCTGATACAAAGAAACCGACAGTTGCTTTTATTCTAGAGCCCAGTCAAGGTAAACTAGATCAAGAAATTTTTCAAATTCTCGAAAAAAACACCAAATTTCTCTGGGTAAAGGCAACTGAAAGCGACGCAAAAGATTTAGTATCTGAAGAAAAGGTAGTTGCGTCTGTGAAAGTCGTAAACCAATTAAAGTCCCATCTAAAAGAAAATAAAGAGATTTTTGATGTGACAGTTTATAAAAAAACTGAAGAATATGCAGTCTTATCTCCCTATTTAAAAGAGACAGCTGCCATCATTTATCAAATCAATCAGGGTGTGAAAGAGCAGAAAAGTGTTTCTCTCACCAATGCATTGAACAAGTTAAATGAATCTGGCACGATTTCATTGGCCGAAAAAAATCAAAATGGTCAAGCAAGCCAACAACCCAATTTGATACCGCTTGGCTTTACCATTATGTTTATGATGTTTGCGATTTCAAGCTCTGTGTCTTCTATTCATTTGGAGTATAAAGATTATACATGGCAAAGATTGCTTTCGAGCCCAATTCATAAAATATATGTGCTGCTGGGTTATTTAATGGCTTATTTCCTCCTTGGATGGCTACAACTGGGTGTTCTTTTGACCGTCTTATCTGTGTTCTTTCAAATGTACTTAGGCAACTTGATTCATATTCTAGTGTTTGGATCATTTGTTATAGGGCTAGTCGTGAGTTTAGGTTTTATGATTGCCACTTTATCTCATACAAAAAAACAAGCTGAAGTATTTAGTGCAATTGTCATTGTAGGATCATGCATGCTAGGTGGTATTTATTGGCCTTTAGATATCGTTCCAGACATTATGAAGAAGATCTCTTTGGCTATACCGCAAACGTGGATGATGTCTGGTTTTGGTGAGATCATGAGCGGCAATGTTAATCTTTCTATCTTATTATTAGATGCGACGGTTTTAATTGCTTTTACGGTGGTCTTTATGATCATTGGTTTGAAGAGTATCAGATCCTATTAATCCTTTGTATTTACATTGTATCTTCTAAAAAGCCCTCTATAGCTATGTAGAGGGCTTTTTGTATACATGTGATTTACTTAAAATGATTGGATAACTCGTTAATATTTTCTGAGGTACAATGGTGAAAGAAATTGAAGGCTGCCCAAATAAATATTTCACATTACCCATTGAGAAGGATATATTCCTCTGTTAAATCAACAAACGCCTTCAAAGCAGGAGACATCCATTTATTTTTATGCCAGAATAGTTGGATTTTCGTTGTGAGACAGGGTCCCATCCAATTGATTTTAATCATATGGCCTTCTGTTATTTCTCTTTTTATAGAAATTTCGGGAAGTACAGCAATTCCTAAACCAGCCATTACACATTTTTTTATGGCTTCTACATCTGCTAGTTCTAGTTTACTTCTCGGTTTTGCTCCTGCCTGTGTCAAAGAGTGTTCGAAGGCATAACGATAATCGCAGTCTTCGGTTAACAACAATCTTTGCTCGTCTAAATCGATAGGATATACTTTTTGTTTTTTGCTCAATGGATTTGTTGGACAGCATACAATCGCCATCGGTTCATCTTTTAATTCTTTTACAATTAAATGTGAGGATACGACAGGATTCATCGATAATAGGGCGACATCAATTTGTCCTTCCAGTAATAGATTTAAAACATCCTTTTCAGCTATTCCGGGACGAAAAATCAGTTCTACTTTAGGATACGTTGTTTGAAAGTCCGTTAAAATATGAGGAAGTCGATAGGTACATTGTGTTTCAGATGCACATATTCTCAAAATGCCGCTTGGCTCACTCATCCCACCAACAGCCTCTAATGCTTCTCCTGTTAAACCTAAAATCTTATCCGTATAATCTTGAAACTTCATGCCAGCTTCAGTTAAAATGACCCTTTTTCCAAGCCTTTCAAATAGAGGGGTTCCTAGCTCTTCTTCTAATGCAGCGATATTTGCCGTGATACTAGATTGAGCATAGCCAAGTATTTGTGCTGTTTTTGTAAAGTTTAATACTTTTGATGCTGTTTGGAACATCATCAGTTGCTTTATTTCCAACGTCAATCCCTCCTAAATCGGATCAGCCGATTGATGCAATCAGAAAACTTCTATAGATAGATCATAACATTTTTACTATGATAAAAGTGGGCGCTTTCATTATTTAGAATGTTCAGATTTTATAGGGGGGATGGCTTTGTTTGAAACGATTGTCAATTCAATAAATGACTTTTTATGGACATATATTTTAGTCGTTATGTTAATAGGGATTGGAATCTACTTTACGGTGAGAATGAAGTTTATGCAAATTGTCTTACTAAAAGAGATCTTCCGTTCTATTTTTGAAAAAGCTCCAAAAATAAAAGGGAGTCAAGACATTTCTTCAATGCAAGCTTTCTTTATCGGAGCAGCGACGAGGATTGGAACTGGAAATATGGCAGGTGTTGCTATTGCCATCACAGTTGGTGGTCCTGGAGCTATTTTTTGGATGTGGTTTGCAGCAGTTTTAGGGGGAGCTTCTGCATTTGTCGAAAGCACACTCGCTCAAATATATAAAGTGAGAACAAGTGATGGTTTTAAAGGGGGTCCAGGCTATTATATACAAAAGCAATTTGGACTGAAATGGCCAAGTAGGATCTTTGCCTTTTCTGTTATTCTTAGTTTTGGCTTAATTTTTAATGCAGTACAAACGAACACCATCACAAATGCCTTTCGATATTCATTTGGTATCAGTCCAATTGGCATGGGGGTATTCGTAACCATTCTTACGGCTTTCATCATTTTTGGTGGTGTAAAGAGAATTGCCCGCTTTACCCAAATCATTGTGCCAATCATGTCCTCGTTTTATATTATCTTAGCACTTTATGTGATTGTGACAAATATCGCTGATGTACCCGCAGCATTAGCAAGTATTATGAAAAGTGCGTTTGGATTAGAGCAAATGGTTGGAGGCGGAATCGGCGCTGCAATAATGAACGGTGTCAAACGCGGTTTATTTTCCAATGAAGCAGGAATGGGAAGTGCGCCAAATGCAGCTGCTGCTGCTCATGTTTCACACCCAGTAAAACAAGGGTTTGTTCAATTATTAGGCGTTTTTTTTGATACATTAGTTGTTTGTAGTTGTACAGCATTTATTATTATGCTATCAACAGTAGAAACAGCAGGTGATTTGTCAGGTATTGAAATTACTCAAGCTGCAATGGCGCAGCATTTCGGTTCTTGGGCGAGTATTTTCTTAGCATTTGCGATCTTTACTTTTGCATTTAGCTCCATTGTAGGTGGCTACTATTACGGTGAAGCCAATATCAGTTTTATTCATAACAGTGTAACCGCGCTATTCGTGTATCGAATCACTGTTTTAATGATGATTATGTTTGGTGCTCTCGCTAACTTACAAATCGTTTGGACGTTAGCGGACTTGTCGATGGCGATTATGGCCATTGTTAACTTGGTTGCCATTGCGATTTTAGGCAAATTTGCTTTTGCGGCTCTAAATGATTACATGGGACAAAGAAAGGTAGGAAAGAACCCTGTTTTTTACGCTTCTACCATTCCAGGTTTAAAAGGAATAGAATGGTGGGGAGCAGAAAAACAAGCGATTAAATCAACAAATGAAGGGGTAGAAAATCAATGATAAATTTTGAATATGATTGTCATACGAAAATGATCATGGGGACTGGAAAATCTAAAGATATTGCCTCTATTGTAGAGGACATTGTATTGCCTAGTGCTACAATTATGATTGTAACTGACCCTGGTGTAAAAAGCGCAGGATTGGTGACGCCTATTGAAGCATATTTGCAAGAAGCTGGTTATTCCGTTGTCGTCTTTGATCAAGTATCTCCAAACCCTAGAGATCATGAATGTCTAACGGGTGCAGAGCTCTTTAGAAAAGTACAAGCATCAGCGGTTATTGCGATTGGTGGAGGAAGCCCAATGGATACGGCAAAAGCCATTGCTTTATTAGGTCCAAATGGCGGTAATCCTGAAGAGTATATAGCAGGCAAGAAAGCGTACACAAATGTATCACCCTTAATTTGTATTCCAACCACGGCTGGAACTGGCTCTGAGGTGACCCGTTCATCTGTGATTACGTTAGCTGCTTCACATAAAAAAATCACCTTAAAACATGCCTTGCTTCGACCAACTATTGCGATTTTGGATCCTGCTCTTACTTCTACGGTGCCAAAAAGTATAACAGCGGCAACAGGTGTTGATGCACTGGTCCATGCGATTGAAGGCTATACATGTAAAGAAACAAACCCTATTTCTAAGGCGATGGGGGCAAGCGCAATGAAAACCATTGTGACCTATTTACCGAAGGCGTATGAAGATGGATCTGATTTAGAAGCAAGATACAAAATGCAGGAAGGCAGTTTACTCGCTGGCTTATGCTTCGGTTCCGCTGATGTAGCAGCCGTGCATTGTTTAGCCGAAGCGCTCGGCAGTCTTTATGATACGCCTCATGGTATCGCAAATGCTGTATTTTTACCTTATGTCATACAATTTAATGCAGCTGAAAACAAATCATTGCACATAAAGCTTGCAAACATCATGGGCTTTGCAGATAAAACGGATGCAGATGATGTGGCGATTCAAAAATTAATGGATGGTATATATACATTCACAAAGAATTTAGGTATTCCATCACTAAAAGAATTATCTTATGTAAAAGTAGAAGATTTTGAAAAAATGGCTGAACTAGCAGAACAAAACAACTCTACAAAAAGCAATGTTCGTGCCGTTACGAAAGCGGACTACTTAGATATACTAAAGGCTGCTTTTTAATATAATCATACAGAAAAAGAGCCGAATAGAATGACTGAATGATAAACACAAACTTTCCTAGACTTTACACAAGAAGCAAACGACTATGTCGTCAATATGGAGAATTACAAATATACCACCCTCCTAATGTATGATTTAGGTGGTGGTTTTTCTATGTCCCATTTGACTAGGTATCATGTATACATGAGTGGTATGATAGACGACAACATCTCATGAGAGAAAGGATAGGATAAACGATGAATTTTCACAATAAAACAGTCGTTATCACTGGCGCAGCCAATGGAATTGGTGAATCGATCGCGTATGGCTATGCGAAAGAAGGGGCGCGTGTCGTGCTTGCGGATATTGACGAAGAGAAGGGCGAGCGCTTGGAAGATCAGCTGAAAAAGGAGTCCTTTGAGGCTTTTTTTAAAAAAACGGATGTGAAACAAGAGAAGGATATTCAAGACATCATGTCGGCTGCCGTGGCTCGTTATCAAACGATCGATATTCTCATCAATAATGCAGGGGTTATGTGTACAAAATCGCCTTATGAGCTAACGGTTGATGAGTTTGATCATGTGCTGCATACAAACCTACGAGGTGCTTTTTTATGTGCAAGGGAAGCGGCACGTTATATAAAAGAGAATCAATCAGGCGGTTCTATTGTTAATATTTCGTCCACTCGCGCGACCATGTCAGAACCGGATACAGAAGCGTATGCTGCATCAAAAGGTGGGATATCAGCACTTACTCATGCGCTGGCTGTTTCCTTTAGTCAGGATCATATAACAGTAAACAGCATTTCCCCTGGGTGGATTGAAACGAAGGATGAGAAAAATTTGCGAGAAATTGACCATCAGCAGCATCTTTCCAATCGAGTAGGAACGCCAAAGGATATTGTCAAAGCTTGTTTTTATTTAACAGATGAAGACAATCAATTTGTGACAGGAACAGATTTGGTTGTTGATGGCGGCATGACTAGAAAAATGATTTATGCGGATTAACATGAAAAAAAACATTGACGCCTTGACGGAGGCGCAGTACAATATGTAACAATTCAGCTGAAGATCGTGATGAAAAAAAGATAAAGCGCAAATAGAGAAGAGTATGTAATGGCTGCCTCACACAGAGAACTCCGTGAAGCTGAGAAGGAGCTGGGAAGCGTTACAGAACCAAGCCTCTTAGCTCTGCACCGGATTCATTGTGATGGTGATGCAGCGGCATTCTCCCGTTATAGAGAAGGGTTAGCGATAACCTGCTAAGGTTCATCTGGTAACAGGTGAATGAACTGAGGTGGCAACGCGGAGTCAATCCCGTCCTCAAGACAGAAATGTCTTGGGGGCGGGATTTTTTTATGACAAAAGGAGGGCACCACGATGAAAAAACATTGGCGGGATATGAGCATGTTACTTGGAGCGATTGGTATTGTGAACATAGGAGAATGGATTTATATGATTGCTCTCCATCTGCTGATTTTTCAGGAAACGGGCTCCGTTCTTGCTGTAACAGCCGTCTATATGTTAAGACCTGTCTCGGCTCTTTTAACAAATAGCTGGTCTGGTAGTTTAGTAGATAGACTGAATCAGCGGAATGTCATGATCAGTCTAGATCTATGCCGGGCCGTTCTGATTGCTTGTTTACCCTTTGCCTTATTTTCAGGCCACTTATTGATCGTATATGTGATGCTATTTCTCATTCATATGGCACAAGCCATGTTTCATCCAGCTTCGATGGTGTATATGACAGCACTAATCCCGGCGGATAAACGAAAACGGTTTAATGCCATTCGATCTTTGCTTCAGTCTGGTGGAATTTTACTCGGACCCGCCGTAGCAGGGCTGCTTTTTCTCATTGGTACACCAGTCCTTTCAATTTATGTAAATGCAATCTGCCTTTTGATATCTGCTGTTTTGACGATGTGTTTACCGATTTTGTCAAAAGCAGACGGGGCACAAAAGGGCTTTTCTCTCTCGGTATTAAAGGAAGATGCAAAACTTGTCTTTCGTTTCAGTCTCACATCCAGGCAAGTGATGGCCGTGTATTTATTATTTAGTGCCGCCATCACGGTGCTGCCGACTGCGATTGACTCACTTGAAGCAGCTTTTGCAAAGGAAGTGCTGATGTTGACCAATACCGAATATGGGTTTCTTGTCAGTGTAGCTGGAGCAGGGATTATCGCAGGGGCATGTCTCAATACGGTCATTGTCGAAAGGCTGCCTGTTTCAGTGATGCTTGGTGCGGGGAGTTTGTTTGTGGCTTTTGGATACTTGATCTATGCTTTTTCGAACACATTGACTGTCGCTGCAGCTGGCTTTTTTGTTCTCGCTTTCTTTTTAGCATTTGCAAACACCGGTTTTATGACTTTTTATCAAACGAATATCCCGGTAGAGGTCATGGGGAGAGTGGCAAGTTTTTATGCGTTATGTGAAGCTGTTCTGACGATGATGATGACAGGAATATGCGGCGTATTGGCGCATGTGTTATCGATACGTACTTCTGTCATAATTGGCTGCCTATGTATGCTTCTTATTTGTCTGTTGCTATGTTTTGTCATTTTTCGTCCATTGACTGTCAAAAAAATAGTGCATCTTACTTAGAAAATTAAAAAAATTATGTTATCATTATTTAAGTAAGTTAATTAAATTGATGAGAAAAGGAGTCTTACAAATGAAAGCACTACGCTGGCACGATCAAAAGGACATTCGACTAGAGGAAATTGACGAACCAACAGTTGCTCCAGGAAAAGTGAAACTGAAAGTAAAATGGTGCGGCATTTGTGGTAGTGATTTACATGAATATTTAGGCGGGCCGATCTTCATTCCTGTGAATGAACCTCATCCACTTACAAAAGAAAAAGCACCCATTACACTGGGACACGAGTTCTCTGGTGAAGTTGTAGAAGTTGGAGAAGGCGTGAGTAATTACAAAGTAGGCGATCGAGTGGTTGTTGAACCTATTTTTGCAACTCACGGGCACCAAGGTGCTTACAACTTAGATGAAAACATGGGCTTCTTAGGACTTGCTGGTGGCGGTGGAGGATTCTCTGAATATGTATCTGTCGATGAAGAATTACTTCATTTGTTACCAGACGAAATTTCATATGAGCAAGGTGCACTTGTTGAACCTTCTGCAGTTGCTTTATATGCCGTTCGTTCTAGTAAAGTACAAGCTGGGGATACAGCAGCTGTGTTTGGCTGTGGACCAATCGGTTTACTTGTCATTGAAGCATTAAAAGCAGCTGGTGCTACTGACATTTATGCAGTGGAATTATCAAAAGAGCGCCAAGAAAAAGCAAAAGAACTTGGAGCGATCATTGTAGATCCTTCTCAGTATGAAGATGTTGTTCAAGAAATCGCACGCCGTACAAATGGTGGAGTCGATGTTTCTTTTGAAGTGACAGGTGTACCTGTTGTATTGAAGCAAGCAATACAATCAACTAGAATTTCAGGTGAAACAGTCATTGTAAGCATTTGGGAAAAGGGCGCAGAAATTATGCCGAATGACATTGTCATTAAAGAACGTACAGTCAAAGGAATCATCGGCTACAGAGATGTTTTCCCATCTGTATTAAACTTAATGAGAAAAGGCTATTTCTCTGCAGATACACTCGTCACGAAGAAAATCAAGTTGGACGATGTGATCGAAGATGGCTTCCATGCATTAATCAATGAAAAAGATCAAGTGAAAATTTTAGTCAGTGCTGAATAAGTAGGACGAAAAAGAGAATGGCAGATGCCGTTCTCTTTTTTTTATAAGAGCATGCGATTTTTCATAAAGAGGGCATCGGCTGAATAGTGATAACTGCAAAGGTTTTTGTAAATAAAGGAGATGACATCATGTTTTATCACATTAAAGAACTGCAATATGAAGCAAAGCCCTCTAAGCCGGACCCTCTTTATGCGAAAAAATTACAAGAGGTGTTAGGCGGTCAATATGGAGAAATCAGCGTGATGATGCAATATTTATTTCAAGGGTTTAACTGCCGAGCGGATCAAAAATATAAAGATTTGCTCCATGACATTGGAACGGAGGAAATCGGTCATGTCGAAATGCTGGCAACGATGATTGCTCGATTACTTGATAATGCCCCAGTTAAAGAACAAGAAGAAGCGTATCAAAGTGATCCAGCACTTGCAGCCGTCATGGGCGGAATGAATCCTCAACATGCAATTGTTGCAGGCTTAGGGGCAATGGCAGCAGATAGTCAAGGGTATCCGTGGAATGCAAAATATATCATTGCAAGCGGAAATTTAATGGCTGACTTCCGGGCAAATTTGAATGCGGAGTCACAAGGCAGACTTCAGGTTACACGGCTTTATGAAATGACCGATGACCGCGGAGTGAAGGATATGCTCTCCTTTCTCATTGCTCGTGATACATATCATCAAAATATGTGGCTGGCTGCAATTAAGGAATTAGAAGAACGAGAAGGGGATGTCGTTGTTCCAACCACCTTCCCGCGCTCACTGGAAAAACAGCAAGTATCCTATGATTTGTTTAACTTCTCAAGAGGAGAAGAAAGCAAAGAAGGCAGATGGGCACATGGCCGAAGTATGGATGGAAAGGGAGAATTCAGATATATTTCTGCTCCTGTCGTGTTCGGCTCTGCGCCTAAACTCAAACCAGCACCGAAAGAACTATATAACACACCGAAAAAAGGAGAATAAAAAAGTCGATCAGGGTTTGTGCCTGATCGACTTTTTTAACGTCCAAGAGATTTTCCGTACACGCTGACTCGTTTCTCTAACAAAGCAAAAGCGAGTTCTAAGAAAATACTAAGCATCCAATAGATCAAAGCAGAGACGAGATACGTTTCTAAAAACTTGTAGCCGTCATTTGCAATGATGCGAGAGATTCCCATGATTTCCAGTACACCAATTGTAAACGAAAGGGACGTGGCTTTTAACAGCTGAATGAGCTGATTCCCTAGGTTTGGCAGGGCAACCACAAACGCTTGCGGTAAAATAATGCGAATCATCGCCTGTCTGGTGGTCATGCCAACGATTTTCGCCGCTTCAAGCTGCCCTCTGTCTACTGCAAGAAGTGCGCTGCGGACCACTTCTGTTAAATGTGCGGCTGAATGCAGGCTGAAGGTGATAAGGGCAACGGTAAGCGGGGAGACCAGATCCGGGTGGAAGGTCAAACCAAAAGTGCTATTCATTTTGGTCAGAACAAATGGAATGCCATAAAAGAAAGCAAACAACTGAACAATGAGAGGTGTTCCTCTAAAAAATGAGACATAGAGCGTGACAAGCTGGCGGAGCACAGGGATACGAAAGAGGCGAATGAAAGCAAAAACAGATCCAATCAAAAGGCTCACAGCCATAGAAACAAGTGCAATCAATAAGGTAAAGGGAACGCCTTTTAGAATATGTGGTATTTGGTCAATCGCAAATGATATATCAATGGTTTGCATCAAATCGCCTCCTTAGCGTGACAGGCTGGTGCGGCCTTTCACAAATTTTCTTTCCAGTAGCATCGTGATCAGTTCAATACTGATGCAAATCAGCCAATACACAATTGCAATGATGACGTACACTTCAAACATCCCTATCCCGTAGTTATTACCTAGGATGATTTTGACCTGTCCCATCATATCAATGAGTCCGATTGTAAATGCAATGGCAGTATCTTTCACGAGATCAATGGTGTAATTTCCGAGGTTCGGAAGTGCAATGAGAAAGGCTTGTGGAATAATGATCCTCATTAATGCCTGAGTATCTGTCATCCCAACAATGTAAGCTGCTTCAAGCTGATCTTTCCCAACAGAAGAATATGCACTGCGAAAGACTTCAGATAAATAAGCGCCCGTATGTAACGAGAATGTGATCATCACAAATAACACACGATCCCAATGATTGATTTGAATTCCGGCCATGAGTAAAAGCTGAGGCAGACCAAAATAAATCAGAAATAACTGAACAATGAGCGGCGTACTTCGTGTAAATGACAAATAAATGACCGCCAATTGTTTCAGCACTGGAATTTGTTTGATTCGAATGCAAGCAAACAGCAATCCGATGATGATGGCAAAAAACAATGACACCACAATCATAAGAAATGTGAGTGGCAGACGATCAACCACTTGTAAAAAGATTCTCAGCCAATCTCCAGCTGTAAACGTCATGGCGCTTCCTTCCTTTCTTCATATTGATAGCCTTGCTCTGATATATAGTCAATATCTTGAAAGAAATCAACGCCAAACCATTTCTTCGCAAGGTCAGGTAATGTTCCGTCTTCTATCATCTCTTGTGTCACTCGGTCCAATTGTGATGCTAGTTTCTTTTGACTAGGCTGTAAGACAAGATAAATAGGTTCCTTTGAGACAATGCCGCCCACTTTGACTTTCAGGTGAAGATGTTTTTGTATCGTATCAAAGGTTGAAATATTCATAAAAGCCGCATCGGACCGTCCACTTTCGACTCGTTTTAAATTGAGTTCGTTTGAAGGGCTTTCAATGGTCGTGAGCGGAATTTTCGGATCATTTTCTTCATTATATTGATTTAATATGGAACGAAGGCCGCCGCTAGGACTGACGGGAGCGAGCTTTTTTGATGTCATATCGTCTAGAGATTGAATATCTTGCTCTGATTCATTCACAATTAAACCTGTCATCGAATAGCCGTATGGAACCTTAGGATAAAGAAAGCGTTTTTCACGTTCAGGATTACTAAAAAACCAATTAGCCGCCATTTCAAATTTCCCAGCGCCGATCCCAATTAAATTGGATTCTTCCTCGCCAAAGGTATAATCAAAATGAATGTGTGGCAAACGTTTCTCGACTTCATTTAAATAATCGATGTTATAGCCAATCGGCTCGTTGCGGTCATTTGTGGCTAAAAAAGGCGGATTGACTTCTGCGCTTAGTGCGACTTTGACAATTTGTCTGCCATCATCTGTTGTCGTTTTCACACTGCTGCAGCCAATGAGAGAGAGGAGAAACAGAAGGATACTAGCGGCGGTGAATAAAGTCTTGCGCTTCATCTGTCTTCCTCCAATCCTTGCCACATCCCGCGATGAATTCTTGATAAAAATTGTTTCGTCCGTTCATGCTGAGGCTTCATCAGGACGTCTTCTGGTGAGCCTTTCTCAACGATTTCCCCATCTGCCATGAAGATCACTGTATCCGCTACATCCTTTGCAAACGAAATTTCATGCGTCACAATGACCATCGTCATGCCTTGGCTCGCAATATCTTTCATCATTTCAAGGATTTCTCCGACCATCTCTGGGTCCAGTGCGGACGTCGGCTCATCAAATAAAAGCACCGCAGGATTCATGGCAAGCGCACGGGCAATTCCGATTCGCTGCTGTTGACCGCCGGATAATTCGCTTGGAAATGCTTCTTTTTTATGAAGCAGTCCAATTCGTGTTAACAATTGCTCTCCGATTTTTTCTGCCTCTTTTTTAGACATGTTTTGAGACACAATCAATCCTTCTGTGATGTTTTCAAGTGCTCGTTTATTTTGAAACAAGTGATAATGCTGAAACACCATAGACGATTGCTGTCTGAGTTTTAGAAGATCTTTTTTTCGATATTGTTCAAATTGAATCGTGGCTTCTCCAACTGTCAGCGTTCCTTTGTCTGGGATATCAAGGCTGTTTAAACTGCGGAGAAGTGTTGTTTTTCCTGATCCGCTCGGTCCAATAATGGCGACCACTTCACCTTCTTGTACGGTGAAATCAATTCCTTTTAACACATGAGTTGACCCATAGGATTTATGTAGATTAGTAGCAGAAATCATAAAAGCATCACGTTCCTTTGACATATGTACTTAATATTGATAAAATTTAACACATTAAATCCTATAAGTAAAGTGTGTTTTAATAATACCTATTGGATAAATCGGATATGATAGATTGCGAGAAACAGAGGAGTTGGATACGTTTTGTCTAAAGCATTATTTGTCGATACAGATTTTCAAAAAAATTGGCTAAATCAACTAGAATCCCTTCGTGAAACGATCGAACATTCTGCAAAAGAACATGATGAGGGTGCCTATTTTCCTAAACAGAATATCGAATCATTAGTAGAACTGGGCTATACAACGTTGTCTCTGCCTGTTGAGTACGGGGGCGGGGGTCAATCTGTAAAGGATATGGTCCTTTTTCAAGAAACGCTAGGAAGTATGGATGGAGCAACTGCCTTATCGATCGGCTGGCACCAAGGAGTTGTTGGTGAAATTTATGAAAAGAAACTATGGAATGAGAAGCAGCTGCAATTTTTTGCTGAAGAAATCAAAAATGGGGCTCTTGTGAACCGGGCCGTCAGTGAGGCGCAGACAGGGAGTCCAACAAGAGGAGGCAAACCTGGAACAACTGCAACGAAATCAGGAGATCATTGGGTGATCAATGGCCGGAAAACATTCACAACGATGTCACCAGCACTCACATACTTTCTCGTCGGTGTATGGATCGAAGAAAAAGAAGCGATGGGCTTCTTCTTAATTCACCGTGATACAAAAGGTGTTTCTATAGAAGAAACGTGGGATGTTGTTGGCATGAGAGGAACAGAGAGCCATGATTTAATTCTAGATCAAGTGGAAGTCCCAGATGACATGTTGGTTGAAGTGCAAAAAGGACCTCGGGGCGGTATGCTGAATCCTTGGATCGCACATATCCCTTCCTGTTATTTAGGGATTGCGCAAGCGGCAAGAGACTATGCTGTTCAGTATGCCATCACCCATTCACCGAACAGTATTAGCGGAACGATTAGCGAACTGCCAAATGTCCAAACACTGATTGGCGAAATTGATTTACTACTAAAGCAAGCACGCCATGTCATCTATTCAACGACAACATTGTATGAGCAGCCAGAGAAAAGAGAGCTGTTAATCAATGAATTCGGTGCTGTGAAGCATACAGTCGTCAATCATAGTCTGCAAGTGGTCGATAAAGCCATGCGTTTAGTCGGTGCAAAAAGCTTAAGCCTTAGCTGCCCGCTTCAACGTTACTATCGAGACATTCGTGCTGGCCTTCATAACCCGCCAATGGACGATATGACGATTTCGAAAATTGCAAAGCAAGCGATTGAAGAGAAAAAATTGAACGTACAATAAACAGAAAGCCGGATAAAACCGGCTTTTTTTATTGAAAAAGAGGACGAGCGGCTCTTATTTCTGATCAGTCAGCATGCTACAATCGATTGCAATCATGAGCAAAGAGGGTGATTGTTTGCAAAAAAAAAAGATGAAATGGCTGATTGCTGGCGCGATGCTTGCAGCACTTTGTATGAGCAAGCCTGCATCAAGTGAAGGAACATCTCCAAAATGGTCCGTCGATGAATTCATGAAAGATCGGGAAGGCACATTTGTGATTCAAGAAGTAAAAGAAAAATCACCATGGGTGTATAACAAAAAAAGAGCGAACAAGCGCTTTGCACCTCAATCAACGTTTAAAATAGCAAATGCCTTAATCGGACTTCAAACAGGCGCAGTTAAAGATGAATATGACATTAAATATTGGGACGGAGTAAAAAGAGAGATTGATAACTGGAATAAGGACCATACACTGGGCTCTGGCATGAGAGATTCAGTCGTCTGGTATTATCAAGCCATGGCACGTGACATCGGGGAAGAACGCATGGGCCATTGGATAAAAGCCATTCATTATGGGAATCAAGACATATCTGGCGGAATTGATCAATTTTGGCTAAGCAGTACGTTGCGCATTTCTCCAGTAGAACAAGTTCATTTCCTTAAACAGCTATATGAAGAAAGTCTCCCATTTGACCTATCGGTTATGAGAACCGTCAAACGAATGATGATACAAGAAGAAGAGAAACACACCACGCTATACGGAAAAACAGGCTCCGGATCAGGAATCGGCTGGTACGCAGGCTTCATCAAACATGAAAACAAAACCTACATCTTCGCCACAAATATAGAAGGCACCGGACTAGAAGCAAAAGAAATCACCTATCGTATTTTGAAAAAATATCATTTGGTAGAAGCATCCGTTTAGGGTGCTTTTTTATGTGTGAAAAAGGGGATATATAGATAAGTTGATGATATATGGATTAGTTTGAAAGTATGGTATATTTATAGAAATATATTGAAGTGAAATAGTAATCATTATCTTAACAACTATAGGCAATGCAAGAGGTGAAAAATTTGAAAAAAATTAAATTGAATACTTTGACCAAAGAATTTATCGCAGATATCGAAAAAGAAATAACAAAAATCGCTTTGAATATAGTGAATGAAAAACAAATAGATTTTAGAGATTTAGGGTTAACAATCAATGCTGCATTTGGACGATTCGGATATGGGAAGAAATTTAGCGGGAGAGAAGTTCATGTTTCAGATTGTTTTAAAGCAGGTTATCATTCATCCATATATTTTTCAGTAGATTATCTAAATGGCGAAGAGTTTCATGATGGTGATGAGGGAGATGAAGGTTATTGTATAGACCATCTGGATATCTGGGATTGTGTATCAAATAATCTGATCAGCAAAAAAGGATATTTAATTGCATTTGAAAATGAATTGGATTTGCGAGGAATTATTATACAACTAGTTAATGAATTGTACAAAGAAGCAACAGAAATTCTTCAAATTCTAAGGAGCTAATATTTTAAACTAGCTATATTTAGAAGGGAAGAAAGGGCATTTTAATGGGAATGAGATAGAGCATTTACACCTAAGAAAGCAAGTTTTGAAAAAAGAGTGAGCAAACATTCACAATCTTATTAGGAGGCTTACAAGAAGTGCATTTGAAAAATATACAATTAATGTCAGATGACGATCATGGGAACTTAGCCAGCCAATCCTTTTGTATGACTGAAATGTTTTTATACGAATTAGAAAAGAAATTTCAAACGAAAGATTGTGAGGCTATTGTTTTGATATGTGGGCCTTTTAAAGACTACAAATTAATTAGTACTTCAAAAGATGAACCAGACATCTTATTTATAAAAAATACGTACGAGCTGGAAGTATCCTTCCGTTACAGTGAATTTGAAAATGCAACAAATAAGAAAAAGATCTTAGCAGATACTTTGGAAAAAGCGATACTCTATCTTTGTGAACTGAAGAATTGGGACAGTCAGCTAGTCAAAGCAACATTTAAGAAAATGAAGGAGAAGGAATATAAAGCGGAGATTAAAGGGAGAACAAAACTAAGTCCCGATAAAAAAAGAAAAGCTTACCCACTTATCGAATTAGATTTAAAACAGTTTACTCTTTATCTTGTAGTTGAAGACAATAAAAGAAATATCTTAGATAAAAAATTAATTGCTAAAACCGATACTTACTTAGAAGAAATTTCCTATCATATGAGAGAGCTTAAGTGGTTAACGGATCATGAAGTGGCACTTTTCAAACGTGCAAATAAAACAGTTTATACAAGTATACGTTTATCGTGTGAGAATAACCTAAAGAACACAATATATAAAGGGGTATTCTAAATGGGCTTTTGGGAAGAAGAACATAAAAAAAAGAACATCATAATTGGTGATGATGGATTAGATATTTTTGAAGAAGCGATTGAACAATTCTATGAAATGACTGAGGAACATTTGAAGAAGAAGCCAACGATTGATGAGATGCTTTTGACAATTATGATGGCTTTAAACAATGGAGGTAGTCACTATTTTGATGATTTAAACGACAAAGAAGTAACGGATATTAAAATAACAACTAAAAAAGTAAAAACTTTAAGTAAAGTGGAACCAGGAGCTATATTTGAACTCCCATTAAAAGAAGTTGGGAAATTGAGCTATGCTTTGATCATTTCGGGTGAGGGGAAAAATCAATATGATGATATTTTAATCCAATACTATGATTTGTTTGTTGATGAAAGAATAGAAAAAAATGAGTTAAAACAATTGATGAAAAAAGAGAATGAACTATTTGTTGCAAATACAGGTCTGACAGGCTTTTTAAATGGTTCATGGAAAGTCATCACAAAAATAAATCAAGATTTTATAAAAGAAGAGGATCTTCAAAATCTGAAATTCGTGGAATACCGAGATGGAAATTATTACGTAAGCAAGGGGAAAGAAGGTCACAATGCACCTGTTATGGACTTAGAGGTTGCTGACCCAAAAACGGCTAAAATGATATTTAACCCGATTGGTATGCTTGGCGAATACACTATTATAAGCATTCTTTCATTATATTTTAAAGGTATGTCAATGGAGGATATTATTAAATATGAAATATAGGCAGTTTACAGCGTAAAATGAGTTTTGAGAAAGGAATGGTGTAATAAATGGCTGAACCAAAAATGCTAGACTGTTTAAATAAAATACGAAATGTCTTAAAGGGGACGATCACAAGAGAACAAGTGTCTGATTGGGCTGAAATTTACGTTTCTGCAGACGATCCAGAAATAGACGATGATCAAGTTTGGGATATGCTGATTCTTTTAAGTGGAATTGATTTGAAAGATTCACCTAATTCTTACTTACATCCTGTAGAGGATTTGAATGACTGGTTAGAAGAATACAAATAGTTCCTATATATGAGCTTGCTAAATTCTTATGATTAAGCCCATTTATAAATAAAAGGAGTGACGCAATGTCCATGCATCCGAAAGAATTAGAAACCACCGTCCAATTACCTGTGAAAAAGCGTTATGACTATTTCATCAAAAAGATTGTTGATTTTGAAGAGGTTTGGTCATTAAGAAACGAGAAGGGGTGGGTGATGTCAGAGGATGAACATCGTGTACCGCAGCTTCATTTTTGGCCGACAGAGGAACATGCCGCTTATTGTGCGATCGACCAATGGGAAAAAACAGTGCCAGAAATGATTGATTTAGACGATTTTATAGAAGAGTGGCTGCCGGGAATGTTAGCAGATGGAATCAATCCGTCCATTTTCTATAATCGAAATAATTCGGTGTCAATTGAAATTCAAACATTAAAAGAAGATATAGAGGAAGAATTAAAAAACTACTAGTTCGACAAGAGTGGAGGTAGTTGTTTGAAACGGCTTGAAGACTTATTTATTCGTTCAGAAAAAGAGTTCAAATTCTATCAGAATTTAGTAGACCATGTGTTTGAAACAAATAAAGAGCTGCCACAACAAGTTTTTCGTAAGACATTTGATTGTTTTTTGTTTCAAGAGTTTGATTGGGCATTGAGTGATGATATTTTACCAACCATAAAAGAGTTATCAACTGTTACACAAGATAGAGAATTTTTGACTGCAGTCCTTCAACCAGATCCAATTGATTATTATTTGAAGGAATTTGGTTATTATCATTGGCTGAAAGCGAGTGTGAACATTTCAGGTGAGGATTATGTAAATGCACTATGGATGCACCCAAAAGGTTCCATAGCGGATAATATAATCACGAATTCGAATATAGTTGTCTGGTTAGCTCATTCTTTGCAGTGGGCGATTTGGGCAGATAGAGATATGGAAATTTGTATCATAGGAATGGTATCAACAAAAGATTCTGTGAAAAATAGGTTATTAAAAGAAGGGTGGAAACCAATGGATCACCCTGTTTTAGCAAATTGGTTTGAAGGATTATTGAAGGATCAAAAAACATTCAATGATTATTACACTCAAATGCTCTCTCATTATGCGTCATGTTACAAGCGGTGAAATGGAGTATCAATGACTGATGATAAACTTACCCGAAGATATGAAAGGAGCATAAAGTGAAAGATTTGTTTATATCCGATCCAAAAGAACTTGAACATGTTCTATCGTTTGTTCATTCGCTCATTCACAGTACGAAGACATTCCCTGATCAAGTGTTGAAAACAAAACCCCCTCATTATTTATTCGAAGAATTCCATTGGCTGTTATCAGATGATAGCTGGGAAATGTTAAAAGGTTTAGCTTTGAATCATCATGATGACTATATACTCATGGCTGTATTAGATGAGCAGCAGAGCATGGATCATTATTATCATGATTTTGGTTATTATCCTTGGGTGAAAATCCCGTTAAACCTCACACCAAGTGATTACCTTGATCTCTTAACGGGTTATCCGATAGAGAGTGTAAATGATAGCATAATGGATATTGCTTCACGTGTGATATGGGTTTCCCCTTCTGCGAAATGGATCATTTATGGCGAAAGAGGTTATGAGATAGGAGTACTAGCGATTCATCAATTAGAACAAATGAATAAACAATTGTTAAAAACGTGGAGAACTTTAGATGAGATTGTATTAGATTGGATTTCAGTTGTATTTCCGAATCAAAAACTTCCTGATGATTTTAAAAAAGAACTGATTCGAAATTATACAAACGTAGAATGAAATAACTTCATAAGGAGGAAGACATGAATCAAATAGACAATGTGTTATCTATACTAGATGAGTCTTTTCTAAATAAAGAGTTTCCATTATTAGATAATGGGAACTTTGATTTTGCCAAAGGGAAGCTTTCTCTATTTACTAGAGAGGAAAAATGGCTGATCACGATTCAATTATTCGGTTTATCGAAGGTAGGACCGTCTATTGATTTTTTTGCGATTGGTCATGATTTGAAGAATGGATCAATCAATTTTCTACTGGATGAGCTTTTTGATTTCGTGGATCATCATCATGAAATAATAGATGATGATGAGATAGAACATGGGTTCACAAAGCATCCTTTACGAATTAGATTAAATGGAGACTATTTTCATGTTCAAATACCAGAGTCATGCCAAGCTGATGTAACAGAGGAAAATGAATGGATTACTTTGTTAAGAGAAATGGCCAAACATCAAGATTTGCTGGATAGTTTATGGATGACAGATCAAGAACAATTTGACATCGTTCAGCATGTATATGATAAACCGCTCTACACAACTGAATCATGGTTTCATCCAGAAACGCATAGCCAACTCCCTAGTCAATCTCCTTTTTTTCAATCGGTTGCGAAGAGTTTGATCTATCAAGATCCAACATGCATTGTAAATATAAACACGAACACTGACTGGAGATTATGGTCAGATTTTGATACTGTGGAATATTTTTAGTTTCGTCTGATGTTTTAAATCGGTGAGGTGGAGCAAGTAATGAGAATCGTATTAGCAAAAGAGGAAAATCTATTCGAAGTAAATGAATTAATAAAGAAAATCAATTTAAACGTAGAAGAGTATCATTGGGTCATAAGTGATGTGACACTCCCAATGCTTCATGATCGGAATAATCAATCTCATTCAGAAGTCATGCCGGATTATACGGATTTTTTATTTCTGAAGGGTGAACATTTCAAAAAATTCTTACATGACTATTCTTATTCTTTTATTTTCGCTGTTTTGAGCGCATTGCCTCGTCATATAGATCATTTGAATATTATTTCAATACCTCAAATTGAAGATAATGAACGATATTGGAACGTAAATTATACACCCGTTATCCCTCAAGCCGTGTTTGAAATCGGATTTTTTGATTCGACAGATGTTATTTTTACAGGAGATCAGAAAATCTTAAGCGAATTTCGAAAAAAAGCGGACTTTATTTCATTTGAAGAATATTTACAAACTCCGTGACACGATAAGAATAGAGTTCATCCTGAAAAAATAGGAGAGTGAATGAGATGTTTAATAGTGTACAAAAATGGATCGATTATCTAGATGGGGGTTGTAATGTACTCGGAGTCACATTTGATTTGTTTCATAAAGAATTAATACTGAGCGTAAAAGTATCAGAATTAAATAAAGTTACTCAACATGAAATACGATTTATGAATATGGCGAGTCTTTATTATAATGGGGGTGAAGGTAATGATAGATTTGAAGAATTGATACAAGAAGAGATGAATTGGCAAATTTTTGAATGTAGTTACCATCCTAATGGGATAGGGGACCTTAAAAATGTACTTCTTGAAGAATTTGATTCAAATGCAAATTTTCTATTTAACATCAATGGGATGTTACTCGCAATAGAATCGAAAAACGTATGTTTCGATTCACAAGAATTTATTTGCAGTGTATAGGAAGATCTCATTAGCGTCTAAATAAGAATTAAAAACAATGAGAGATTGGGGAAAATCCATGAAAATCAGCCGAGATAAATAAGGTTTATTCGATGATGTAAAACAACGTTATCAATACTTATTAGATTCATCTTATCCAGATGAAATCGTCTCTTTTGAAGCAGAAACTGGTATATTTTCAGATGACTTTTATTTATTTTTTTCACTTGTTGCAGGTAGCCTAAGTTATGTGATCGATCATAAACGAATACCGAAAAAACAGTTAAACGTGCTACGTCAGTCATTTGAAGAGCAATATCCCCAAATCAAATCATGTCAACAGATCCTTGAATCGTATCCTTTATTGCATTCCTATGTTCAATACCATGAAGAAACAAGAAAACGAATCATTGCACTTATACAATAACCTCTTGGAGGACAAACGATGACATGGTATTTAGATGAAAAAGTCCAGAAACAAATCCCTGATTTCAATATCAACCATCTAAAGCAAATCAATGAATTTCACTACTTTAAAGAGTATAATGAACATTACGACTTGATCAACTGTATTCATCTACACATCCCATACGAATCTGCAACCCATAAAGCAGACATTCATCTGAAATTTACCAACGTCTCTTCTGTTCAAATCAAAGATTTGGAGTTAACAAACGATTCCTCTCTTTTTTTGAACATTCAACTTTTGGATAGAGGCTGGGAATATTTGAATTACTTTGTCGAAGATTATGAAGAACAGTATTTTTCTTTTTATTGTGAAACGATTCAAGTCATACAAGTCGTATCAAATGAATCGGGCTAGTCGCTCTACATATGTGCGAATCATGCTTCCCCATCCTAACACAGAAAGGTGCAATGACATTGAATCGAATGATGAAGTGGCTTTTATTTGCGGCAGTCATCGCTGGCTTATTGGTATGCGCATTCTTTGTGTTCCGTTTCAACCAGCCTAAGCCGACGACAAACATCCATTATGCAGACACACAAAACAAACAGCAAACATTGGATATATATATGCCAAAGGGAAAAGATGAAGACAATAAGAAGAAGCATCCAGTCATGATCTATCTCCATGGCGGCGGCTGGACAGGCGGCGATAAGAATAGAGTCGCTTCAAAGGCTGATTATTTTACGGGTCAAGGGTATGTGTTTGTTTCAATGAATTACAGGCTTCACCCTGATGCCAACTTCGAGCAGATGGCAGATGATACGGCGAATGCTATTAAGTGGGTCAAGGATCATGCAGATGAATATCAAATCGATTCGTCAAAAATCAATGTCATGGGTCACTCAGCGGGTGGTCATTTGACAGCATTGGTTGCTACAGATTCGACTTACTTAAAACGTGTGGGGCTGTCGCCAAAAACGATCAATTCTATCGTGATTTTAGATGGACCGTTAAACATCAATCAATTTATACAAGCCATTCCATCGTACAAAAAAGTCTTTGGCAAACAAGAGGAAAACTGGACAAAGGCATCACCGGTCACTTATATGAATCAAACGAATGTACCGCCTGTTTATTTGGTCACAGGCTGGGAAAATCCTGAGGTGTACCGATTTGCAGAAAAACTGAATCATGAGAAAGGCTCACGGTTTGTGTTTCGGGTTCATTCGCTGAGCCACAGTGATTTAAATAAATGGTTTGGATCTGACAGAGCGCCAAAAGAAGCGCAAGACATGACAAAGGCTGTGATGGCTTTTGTCAAAAAACAAAATCAATAACGAAGACCGTATGCTAGGCAATCGATTTTGCCGCAGTATATGATATAGGATAAACGGTTTGTATTAAAAGGAGTGTATATTGTTGTCATCAAGAATGGAAAATAAAGTGTTCAATTGCGAAAAAGAGCTGACGCTGAATATTATCGGCGGGAAGTGGAAAATGCTGATCTTATGGCACCTTGGCAGAGAAGGGACAAAACGGTTTGGTGAGTTAAAGTCGTTAATGCCTGGGATTACGCAAAGAATGCTTGTCAATCAGCTAAGAGAATTAGAGGAAGATCACATTGTGCACCGGGAGGTTTATCCTGTCGTTCCGCCAAAGGTTGAGTACTCTCTCACAGAACTCGGAGAAAGCTTAATGCCGATTTTAGAGGCGATGTATGATTGGGGAAAACAATATCTCGACAGCAATTTTTTAAAGGATGATAAATAGAAAGACGATAGATGTAGACAAGAGCTAAAATCATTTTATTTTAGCTCTTTGTTTTCTTTTCAGCGTGACTTGAAAACCTTTGCAGTTTAGGAAGGACGAGTACTGGAGCGGCATCACAACACAGACTTGACACCGAATGCGAGGATTTGTCAGTACGTTTAGATACTGGTCGAAAAGACAGTGTCTTTTTTGTAACCATATGCGAAAAAGTATAGTATGTAAAAAAAAAGTGCGTACTTGGATTGCTTCCATCCTGTTGTTATACTCATTTCATCGTTCAAGAAGCCCTATTCACGGAGCTCTTGAAGATGAGATGAAAAAACGGGAGTGAACGTTCATGAAATTACAATTAGCGTTAGATTTAGTGAATATACCAGAAGCGATCGAGCTGATCAAAGAAGTAGAAGCGTCTATTGATGTGGTGGAAATTGGGACACCTGTTGTGATCAACGAAGGGCTTCGTGCTGTAAAAGAAGTCAAACAGGCGTTTCCGAATTTACGTGTGCTGGCGGATCTCAAAATTATGGATGCTGCCGGTTATGAAGTGCAGCAGGCATCCGAAGCTGGAGCGGATATCGTCACCATTCTTGCGGCAGCGGAAGATATGTCTATCCAAGGAGCGGTGAAGGAAGCAAAAGCAAGAGGGAAACAAATTTTAGTCGATATGATTGGGATCAAAGATATCGCCGGCCGCGCGAAAGAGCTTGATGAGCTTGGGGTAGATTATATTTGTGTGCACACAGGCTATGACCTGCAAGCGGTTGGTCAAAACTCATTTGCTGACCTCATGACCATTAAACAAGTGGTCAAACAGGCAAAAACAGCGATTGCAGGCGGTATTAAGCTTGATACATTGCCTGAAGTCGTCAAATTAAATCCAGATTTGATTATTGTCGGCGGCGGCATTGCGGCTCAAGACAATAAAGCAGAAGTGGCTGCGCAAATGAAGCAGTTGATTGCACAATCATGAAAACAAGTGACTATGTGAGAGCGATTCTAAGCGAGCTTTCTGAGCACTCGCCCGCGATTCAAGACGAACAAGCAGAGCAGCTTGTCAAAAGCATTTTAGCGGCTCGAAAGGTCTTCGTCGCAGGGGCTGGCAGATCTGGTTTGATGGGGAAATCGTTTGCAATGAGACTCACGCATATTGGTGTCGAAGCTTATGTGATCGGTGAAACGAATACGCCTGCTTTTACATCTGAGGATTTATTGATTGTAGGGAGCGGTTCTGGCCGAACAGAGACGCTGCTTGTGCTCGCGAAAAAGGCAAGGGCGATTGGCGGAAGCGTCGCGGCGTTCACACTTTCAGCTGAGTCACCTATAGCTGATCTATCTGATGAAGTCATCTTACTGTCAGGTGCGCCAAAGGATCAACATGAAGGAAATCATCATACGATTCAGCCGATGGGCTCATTATTTGAGCAAACTTTGCTTCTTATGTACGATGCGGTCATCTTGAGATTGATGGAAATGAAAAAGCTCGACACCCATAAAATGTACGGTCACCATGCGAATTTAGAATAGTCGTGATGAAAACCTTTCCTTTTTTTGAAGGAAAGGTTTTTTTAATACATGGAGCTTAAAAAGAAGGATCACTTGACATAAAGGATGAGATGTAACTATAATAGTTACATCTTGAAAGAAAAAACGTAAGTAACGGAAGGAAGATGAAGATGAAAGTGCAAATTTGGTCAGATATCGCCTGTCCTTTTTGTTATATAGGAAAAAAACAGTTGGAAACAGCGCTTGAGCAATTCCCTCATAAAGAACAGGTAGAAGTAGAGTTTAAAAGCTTTGAGCTTGATTCGAATGCACCTGTTGCAGTGGATTATGATGTGCATGATATGCTTGTCAAAAAATATGGCATGAGCCGTAGCCGGGCCATCGCGATGAATGAACAGGTGAAACAGGCGGGCAAGGAGAAAGGAATCGATTTTCAATTCGATCCACTCGTTTTGACAAACACCTTTGATGCCCACCAGCTCGCACAATATGCTGGAAAAATGGGAAAAGGCGATCTCGTCATGAGTGAGCTGTTTCAAGCGTATTTTACAGATGGAAAGCATGTTGGTGATCGTCAAACCCTTTTAGATATCGCAGAAAAAGCAGGCCTTGATCAGAACGAAGTACAAAAGGTTCTAGACGGGCAAGAATTTGCAGACGCTGTGCGAGAAGACGAAAAAGAAGCAAGACAGCTCGGGATTTCTGCTGTGCCTTTTTTCTTGATCAATGATCAATATTCGGTTGCTGGTGCACAGCCAGCAGATACGTTCCTTCGTGCACTTGAAACGGCTTGGACAGAAGAGGCAGCGCAAACGGAGAAAGCGGTTGATGCTTCATTTGAAGAAGCATGTGCAGATGGCGTATGTGCAGTACCTTCACCTAAAGAAGAAGTATAATCGGCATTTTCCCTATCTTTAATAAAAGATAGGGATTTTTGTTGATTAATAATTAATATACCTTTATACTTAATTTATCTTAATTATGAAGGTGATGACAGTGACATCCAAAACAACGATGATCCAAGAATTAAACCAAATCGAAGCGCGCATCCATCAAAAGCTCCGATTAGAGTTTGAAGAGTTATTTGTAGATGAGTTAACTGATAAGCAGCATATTGTCCTTGATTTCGTAGAGCGAACAGGGGGAAGCTCACCTATTCAAATTGCTCAGCAACTAGGCATCACCCAAAGTGCTGTGAGCCAGTTGTTAAACACGCTTGAAAAAAAAGAATGGATTCGCCGCAGCATCAACCCGCAAAACCGCCGGGAATTGCACGTTGAACTTTCTGAAAAGGCAAAGACGTACTTGGAGAATATGAGAAAGATAGAACTTGCGATCATTGAAAAATACTATTCAAAATTAAGCCTCGAAGAGATCAACACATTGACATCCATTTATACAAAGCTTGATCAATTGATTGTAGATCAAAATGAAGGGGAAGGATGATGATCCATTGATGATGCTCAAACAAGAAATACAGCGAATTGCCTCTTCTTATACGGAGAAAAAGAAACAGGCACTGCTCGTGATCGGACTGATTCATCAAGGAGAAAGACACGTTTTTCATTTCGGAGATCACCCCATACAGCAGCGCGTGCAGCCTGAGGAGGTCATTTTTGAAATCGGCTCTATTTCAAAAGTCTTTACGACAAGTATATTGGCAAGCATGATTCAAAAAGGGCAGATGAAGCTAGACGATTCCATTTCACTGTATTGTCCCGAAATAAGAAAGAATCACCCTATCCAATTGGAACAGCTGGCAACCCATACGTCTGGACTTCCTTCACATCGTTTTCTCAGAGATTTACAACTAAGGTTCCTTCCAAAAGTGAGAAGAGATATGTACTGTCAATACTCCCTTGATGAATTAATGAAACTGTTACACTCGAAAAAATGGAATGAGCGAAAAGAATACCCATCTCGTTACTCCAATGTAGGGATGGGACTCCTCGGGTTGATCATGGGATGGTCTCTTCACAAAACATATGAAGAGCTGCTGACTGAATATATCGTGGATGAGCTGAAACTATCGAACACCTTTATTACGATCAAGGAGGATGTCAAAGAGAAGATGATCCTCGGTCATCAAGAGAATGGAAAAGAGGTTCCTCCGCTTCAGATGCATGACTATCAAGGGGCTGGTGCGATTCGTTCGACGATCACTGATTTGCTTTCATTTCTCTCTGCACACATGAGTGCAGACGTCGCTTCTCCATGGAAAATGACCCACGAGCCAAAGGTGAAGATAGGGAAAAACATGTCAATGGGACTCGGGTGGGTCATAGATGATACGGGATTGATTTGCCATAATGGTGCAACTTCTGGTTTCTCCAGCTTCATGGGCTTCCGCCCGCATTCAAAAACAGGAGTGGTCGTCTTGTCTAACTATCGCAATCGTATCACACAAGATTCTCCCGACCGAATTGCCTATGACGTGATGAATATGCTTGAACAAGAGCCTAAAGCC
The DNA here is from genome assembly GCF_052044605.1 of Bacillus sp. 22483. Lineage (NCBI taxonomy): Bacteria > Bacillati > Bacillota > Bacilli > Caryophanales > Bacillaceae > Bacillus > Bacillus sp. 22483. The sequence continues at coordinate 201,914 of NZ_JBQENU010000001.1, forward strand.
AAATGAGCCTCCTATGAAGAGGGCTCATTTTTTCTTGCGTTCAGCGCTTTAATCGTTTCACCAGGAACGAGTTCAGGCTCATAAAATGTTTGATCAGGGAGATTCTTTTTCCCTTGTACTTTTTTAATCATCCAGTCTGCCGCATCTCGTCCCATTTGCTCTTGAGGGTGTGTCAGCGTTGTCAGTTTCACATGGGCATTTTTTTGGGCAATATACGAGTTATCCTGTCCAATAATGGAAAGATCATCTGGAATAGATAAACCCATTTCACTACATACGTTTGCTACTTCTAACCCGACTTCATCGTTATAGCAAACAAGGGCGGTCAGCTCATGCTGGTGTGTTTGTAAAAAGGTTTTGATATGATCCCCTAAATACTGCTTCGATTCTGTATCGAAAAAAAGGACATGCTCTGGTAGGAAATTGAGCTTTGCTTCACCAAGTGCCTGAATATAGCCCTTCATTCGATATTTCCCTTGTAAATCATCTGTTTTTGAAATCAGTCCAATGTGCTGATGTCCAGAGGTGATCAGCTCCTTTGTCGCTAAATAGCTGGACTTCACATCATCCAAACAAAGGAAGGGAACCTCTAACTGCTCATAGTAGGCATTGATCATTATAAGCGGGACATCCTGCTCTTTAAAGGATAGGTAGTACGAAATGTTTGGATTATATAAGTTGCTTTTTGTCGGTTCGACAATTAATCCGTCCACACCAAAGGACAGCATCATTTCAAGCGCTTTTTTCTCTTGCTCCACATCGTTATTTGTACTCGCCAGTAACAAAGAATAGTTCTCTTCATTTAATCGGCTTTCGATGCCCCGAATGATCGACGGGAAAATGTAATCTGATATGTATGTGGTGATGACACCAATCGTTTTCATATGAGCATGTCCAGCAGGTTTTGTTTGATATTGATTGGTGACAAATGTGCCCGAGCCTTTTTCGCTTCGTAAAAAACCTTCACTTGATAATTCCAAGATGGCTTTTCGCACCGTATGCCGGCTTACTTGATACATCTCTTGTAAGCTTGATTCGGTTGGAATACGCTCCCCGATCCGGTAATCCCCTGTCAGTATTTTGCTTTTTATATCATCCATAATGACCTGGTACTTCTTTTTCATCGTTTCACTTCTTTCACAGTTGATCCTCTACTCGGATTGAGAAGAACTTGTATGGACATATTTTAACATGGTTGCTTAATCAAAAACAGGCGCTTGCAGTGTCTACCGTCTAATCCTTAGAGAATATGAAAGTTTTTGTCTGATTATGTATGCACAACTATATTTATTATTGACATATGTACGTACAAATATTATATTGTTTTTGTGCACAAGTAAAGATGGATCAAACGAAATAGATATTTGAAACCGCTATCATTATGGGGGTGAACAAAATGAATCGTGAAGAGACGGCCAAAGCCATTAGAGAAGGCAGGACATCTTTGGGTATTGAATTTGGTTCGACACGAATTAAAGCCATTTTAATAGATGAAGAGTTTCAGCCAATTGCGCAAGGTGCATTTGAATGGGAAAGTTCTCTTCAAGAAGGAATATGGACGTACAACTTAATTGAGATCATTACAGGTCTTCAAGTGGCGTACCGTCAGATGAAAGAACAGGCTGCACAATTGTATGGGGTGACGATTCAAACCATTGGCTCCATCGGGATATCTGCGATGATGCATGGCTACGTCGCCTGTCATCATACAGGAGAGCTCCTCGTCCCGTTTCGAACGTGGCGGAATGGAACAACGACCGAGGCGAGTCAAAAGCTAACAGATGTATTCCAATTTCATATTCCAGAAAGATGGAGTATCGCTCACTTATACCAAGCGATACTAGAAGAGGAAAAACATCTGTCCCGGTTAGAGTATGTGACCACTTTGTCCGGCTACATTCACTGGCTGTTAACAGGGAAGCAGGCCATCGGAATTGGTGATGCGTCGGGAATGTTCCCCATTGATGAAAAAACGAAGGATTACAACGAAGTGATGCTTCATCAATTTGAAGCATTGATTGCAGAAAAAGGCTACCCGTGGAAGCTTCGTCATCTTTTGCCGCGCATCTATTTAGCAGGCGAAGAAGCTGGTGTGTTAACAGCAGCTGGAGCAGCGATTTTAGACCAAGGCAAACAGTTGCAGCCAGGTATCCCTTTTTGCCCGCCAGAGGGTGATGCAGGAACAGGGATGGTCGCAACAAACAGTGTGGAAAAGAGAACTGGGAATATTTCAGTTGGGACATCTGTATTTGCCATGATTGTGTTAGAGCAACATCTAAAAGGTGTGTACCCAGAAGTGGACCTTGTCACGACACCAGATGGCCTGCCAGTCGCGATGGTTCATGCCAACAATTGTACAAGTGACCTTAACGCTTGGATGAATGTATTCAAAGAAGCGTTTGAAGCAATGGGTCAGCCAGTTGAAACAGAAAGATTGTACGAAACCCTATTAAATCAAGCTTTAGAAGCAGATCATGATGGGGGCGGGCTTTTAAGCTATGGCTATTATTCTGGTGAAAATATTACGAGACTAAAAGAAGGAAGACCCCTTTTTGTTAGATCTCCTCAAAGCCGATTTACCCTTGCTAATTTCATTCGGACACATCTCTTCTCTGCATTTGGCGCAATGAAAATCGGGATGGATCGGTTAAAAGCACATGAACAAGTCAAGATTGATCGCTTACTAGGACATGGCGGTTTATTTAAAACACCGATAGTAGGGCAAAAAATGGTCGCTGCTGCACTCGGGACACCTGTATCCGTCGTATCAACGGCGGGAGAAGGCGGTGCGTTTGGGATGGCGGTCCTTGCTTCATATATGATCAATCACCAGCAGCAAACACTGAGCCATTTTCTCAAGCATCAAGTATTTGTCCATACATTAGAAGAGCTTATTGATCCTGATCCACTGGATGTTAAAGGTTTTGAGGCATTTATAAAGCGCTATCAAGAAGGACTCCCGATAGAAAAAGCGGCAGTAGAACATTTGACGCCACAGAAAGGAGCGGCACCTGTATGTTAGAGCGGTTAAAAGAAGAAGTGTTTCAAGCGAATCTAGATCTGCCAAAGTACGGACTTGTGAAATTTACATGGGGCAATGTCAGTGCGTGCGATCGTGACAGTGGACTGTTTGTCATTAAGCCAAGCGGCATAGCGTATGACAAATTATCAGCAAAAGACATGGTCGTGGTCGATTTTGACGGTCAAGTGGTCGAGGGAGAATTCAATCCTTCTTCCGATACTGCCACACATGCTGTTCTTTACAAACACTTTGAGGAAATTGGCGGCATTTCACATAGCCATTCGATGTGGGCAACGGTATGGGCGCAAGCTGGACTTGATTTACCAGCAATGGGCACAACACATGCCGATACATTTTACGGACCTGTTCCGTGCGCTCGATTTCTCACAGAAGAAGAGGTGAATCGCGGGTATGAGGTGGAAACAGGACACCTGATCATTGAAACGTTTGAGAAAAGACAGATAGATATCATGGCGGTTCCTGGTATTTTGCTGCAAGGTCATGGTCCCTTTACGTGGGGAAAAGATGCAAAAAGTGCGGTAACGAACAGTGTCATTTTAGATGAAGTAGCGAAAATGAACCTGTTTGCAAAGCAATTGAACGAATATGCGGAGCCTCTTCCGCAGGTGATTTTAGATAAACATTATTTAAGAAAACATGGAACACATGCGTATTACGGACAAAAACCTTCAAGATAAAGAAAAGAGGGATTTCTATGTTAACAAGTCAGAAGAAAGAATGTTGGTTTGTCGTCGGTTCACAGCACTTATATGGGGACGAGGCACTGAAGCAAGTGAAGGCAGATGCACAAAAGATAACAGATGCCTTAAATGAGAGCGGTTTGCTGCCTTATCCAATTATTCTGCAGGAACTGGCGGTTAGTGCGGATCAAATCACAGAGCTGATGAAAGAGGTCAACTATCGTGATGAGGTCATCGGTGTGATGACTTGGATGCATACGTTTTCTCCAGCAAAAATGTGGATACGTGGTACGTCTCTTTTGCAAAAGCCTCTTTTGCATCTCGTCACGCAATACTATGAAAACATTCCGTGGGACACGATTGATATGGACTATATGAATCTCCATCAATCGGCACATGGAGACAGAGAGTACGGCTATATCAATGCACGTTTAAATAAGCAAAACCAAATCGTTGCAGGTCATTGGTCGAAGCAGGAGGTGAAGCAGCAAATCGCTGATTGGATGGACGTTGCGGCTGCCTATCATGAGAGCTTCCACATTAAAGTGGCTCGGTTTGGTGACAATATGCGCCACGTTGCGGTGACAGAAGGAGATAAAATTGAAGCGCAGATCCAGCTGGGATGGACCGTTGATTACTTTGGAATTGGCGATCTTGTGAACTATGTAAATGCTGTGGAAGAAGCAGAAGTTGATGCTCTGTTTGCTGAGTACTTAACGTTATATGACGTGGATTATGGGAGCTATTCGGCAGAAGAATGGCAACAAAGTGTAAAAGTGCAAGCACGATATGAAATTGCCATCAAACGTTTTTTAGATGAAGGCGGCTACAATGCCTTTACGACAAACTTTGAAGATTTACATGGCATGAAGCAGCTTCCGGGTTTAGCCGTTCAGCGACTGATGGCAAAGGGATATGGCTTTGCGGGTGAAGGGGATTGGAAAACCGCCGCACTGGATCGTTTATTAAAGGTGATGAGCCATCATCAATCGACTGGTTTTATGGAAGATTACACATATGAAATGACTGCTGGTCAGGAAGCAGTGCTGCAATCTCATATGCTAGAAGTAGATCCTGCGCTTGCACATACAAAACCTGTCATTGTCGTGTCTCCGCTAGGCATTGGAAACCGGGAAGACCCAGCACGTCTTGTGTTTGATGGAAAAGCAGGCGAGGGCGTTGTTGTCTCCATTGCTGATTTTGGAACACATTTCAAATGGCTGATTCAAGAAGTGGAAGCCTTTGAGCCGCAGGAAGCAGCACCACATTTACCGGTAGCACGAGTCCTCTGGAAAATCAAACCGAACTTTCAAGATGGCGTCAAAGCATGGATTAAGCACGGCGGAGGTCATCATACAGTCGTATCTCTCAATTTAACGGTTGATCAAATTGTTCATTTTGCAAAGCTTGTGAATGCAGAATATGTGGTTTTATAAAGAAGGGTGAAATGCATTCTACTGTGAACGGTAGAATGGCAGGGAGAAATGAAAGCGGTTTATTAAGTGAGGGGGGTCATCCACTTGGAGAAAAAAGTATCAAGTAAATTTATCTTCTTTTTCGGGTCCTTTGCAGGTATCTTATTTGGATATGATATTGGTATTATCGCAGGGGCAGAAGGGCACATTCAGGAAGAATTTCAGCTCAGCCCGTTATGGCTTGGCATCGTCGTTTCTTCATTAATGGGCGGGGCGATCATTGGTTCCATTTTAAGCGGTCTGATGGGGGATAAGTTTGGCCGCAGAAAGCTCATTTTGGTGTCATCGATTATCTTTTTTGTCGGTGCGCTTGGCTCAGCCATTGCACCAGAAGAAATCTCATTAACCATTGCCCGGATTTTCTTAGGAACAGCTGTAGGGACAGCCTCATCGCTCGTGCCTGCTTACATGTCTGAAATCGCTCCGGCCAAAATTCGCGGGAAATTGTCCGGCCTGAATCAGCTGATGATTGTGAGTGGATTATTGCTTAGCTATATCGTCGCATTTGTGTTTGAACCAATTCCAGACAGCTGGCGCTGGATGCTGGGAAGTGCTGCTTTATTTGCGATCGTGCTTTATATTGGCATGCTGAAACTTCCTGAATCTCCAAGATATTTAATTAAACACGGAATGGCTCATAAGGCACGTGAAGTATTAGGATCACTTCGTTCATCACGTGAAGAGATTGAAGCAGAAATGCAAGAAATTTTAGAAGTAGCAAAAGAAGAACGCTCAGGCGTTCGTGAATTATTTCAAAAGAAATTCCGAATGGCTCTCTTTATTGGGGTCGGAATGGCAACACTCCAGCAAATACAGGGGGCGAACTCCATTGTGTATTATGCAACGAGTATCGCAAGAAATGTAGGTCTTGCTCCGCAAGTTGCCGCAGGTTTTACCGTCATTGTTGGTGTCATATTTGTTGTGACGACCGTGATTTTTTTACAATTCGTCGACCGGTTCGACCGCCGAACGATTCTCACAGTTGGGGGAACGGGGATGGCCCTGTCTTTCTTTGCACCAGCGGCATTAGGTGCGCTCGGAGTGAGTGAAGGCATATTAAACTGGGTCACATTGATTTCACTTTGCTGCTTTATTTTGTGCTATGCCTTCTCATGGGCACCGATCACATGGATTATCATCGGTGAAATTTTCCCACTTTCTGTCAGGGGTATTGGAGCGGGCATTTCATCTGCCTTTAACTGGACGGGATCATTAGCAGTTGGCCTTGTGTTTCCTATCTTGGCTGACCAATTCAGCTTTGGCGTCATTTTCTCTTCATTTGGGGTCATCTGCTTAATTGGCCTGTTGTTCACGCGCTTTGTATTAGTCGAAACAAAAGGAAGAAGCTTAGAACAAATCGAAACCGATATGGCTGCACGTGTCTAAAGGAAACCATCTATCCTGTGTGGATAGATGGTTTCAGCGTGTAGACAAACCCTCGCATTCTTTGTCAGTCCTGCGTGCCAGTGCTCACGAATGTCAAATTCGCTCCGCGCCGGTACTCGTCCTTCCTAGAATTCAAAGGTTTTCTATCACGCTGAAAA